>JAGZGB010000011.1 GCA_018367495.1 Veillonella sp.
GCGTCCACCAAAGTAGTTTTACCATGGTCAACGTGGGCGATAATCGCTACATTACGAAGATTTTCGCGAATCATAAGATCCTCCCTTTAATTCTTTTAGTATATTCTATATCACATAGCCCTTGTGAAAATAGCTATGTAGGTATATTCCCAAAATTGGCAACAGTTAATTATAACGCAGTCTATAGAAAAAAGTCAAAAACACTATAAAAAAGATTTCTTATACCTCTTGCATCCAATAGCTTGAATTAAGTCTATCAAGATTTTGAATTAGAACAAAAGGCATAAGAAATCTTTCATTATTATTTAATTAATCTTCACCAATTAGGCGCACTTCTGGTTCTAAATGAACACCATGTTGATCATATACACGACGTTGTACTTCACCAATTAAGTCAAGTACATCCTTTGCACTAGCACTACCGGTATTGATGACAAAGCCAGCATGCTTATGAGATACTTGTGCATCACCTACAGACAAGCCCTTTAGGCCTGTTTGTTCAATTAATGTACCTGCAAAATACCCTGGTGGGCGCTTGAAAGTAGAACCTGCACTAGCAAATTCCAATGGTTGCTTAGATTCACGTTTTTCAGTAAGCTCATCCATGCGTGCCTTGATGACATCCTCGTCGCCTGGTTTGAGTGTCATAACGACTTCACCTATAACCTCATGGTTATCATGGAATACGCTATGACGATAAGCGAAATCTAAATGAGATGCATCGTACTCCTTAATATTACCTTGGAAGTCTACAGCTAGTACTGAAGTAACTACATGGCTCATTTCCCCGTCATAAGCACCTGCATTCATAAATACAGCACCGCCCAAAGTTCCTGGGATGCCAATGGCAAACTCAAGACCAGATAGGCCATTTTCCCAGGCAAATTCAGAAGCATCTTTTAACATATACCCAGAACCAATGCATAACACATTATCATTACAGTCCATGATTTGAGTCATATGACGAACCGATACAACGGCGCCACGAATGCCCCCGTCTTTCACCAAAATATTGGAGCCGCAACCAATCACAGTTACAGGCACCTCTAATTCATGAATGGTACGAAGCGCAAAGCTCAACTCAGCCATTGTAGTAGGTTCAATAAATAAATCAGCAGGACCACCGATTTTAAATGTCGTATGATTACAAAGTAGCTCCTGCTCTCGTACACGTGTACTTGGTAATTCTTTTAATAAGGCCGTTTTTAACGCCTCAATGTTGTGGTTGTTGTTCGCCATGATCTAACACTTTCATCCCCTCAGTGATTGGTTCGCTAATGATTTTGTAGATATCATTAGAGATTTGGCTCCAACGCATTTGTGCTTGTAAATAAGCAGACGCTGCAGCATTTTCTTGAATTTGAGGCATCATTTCCTCTTGTTTTTTTTGTAATTCATCAGCTTCTGGTGCACCAGATAACTTTGCGTATTCCCATTGCATTTGTTGAGCCATAAATGTGCGTACCAATGCTGCTGCTACGGCATCAGCTTTCAAAGCTTCTTGAGCCTCCATTAACTCTTTGTACTCTTCGGATTCACGCATAGCGTGAGCTAAATCATGAGCTTTATCGTAGTTCATAATATCCTCCTCTAACAACACCTGTTAAGACACTACCGTTCATATAGATTAGGTAGGTTTTATAACACATATATTTACTATATCACTTTATGGTGAAAGTATTTTATTTAGGTTGAATCCAATTGCCTTCGGCTTTAAGATCTGGATAATCAAGTTGACGCATAGCTTCATACGCGATGATAGCTACCGCATTAGATAAGTTTAAAGAACGCGCTTCATCTACCATTGGTATGCGAATACATGTTTCTTCAACACCTTCTAATAAGCTTTCAGGCAAGCCTCTTGATTCAGGGCCAAATACGAGCATATCCCCGATTTCATACTTTACCTCGGAATGGGTATGCTTTGACTTTGTAGTAGCGTAGAAATATCTGCGATCAGGATATTTCTCATACAATTCTTGAATATTTTCATGTACCTGTACATCTACCAAATGCCAATAGTCTAGACCAGCTCGTTTCACGTGCTTATCATCGATAGAAAAACCAAGTGGTTTGATAAGATGTAGGGTCATGTGATTCGCTGCGCATAAACGCGCTATATTTCCTGTATTGCCAGGGATTTCTGGCTCATAAAGTACTATTTCCATTTTTGTTCCCCTATTCTTTATATCTATATTATTCTACAAAGGAACGCACAAAATGTCCACTTTTACCGCCTTCTTTTTCTACGAGGTATGTAGGGCCCATAATCATGCCTTTATCAATGGCCTTACACATATCATATACGGTGAGTAGGCCTACTTGAACTGCTGTAAGAGCCTCCATTTCAACGCCCGTTTTTCCAGTAGTTTTAACGATAGCACGCACCTTAACGGCCTTGTTATGATTTTCATCGGTGCAAGCGAGGCTTTCACCATCTATTAAAGAGCAGTGAACCTCAACCTTTGTGAGCGCTAATGGATGACAAAGAGGAATGAGATTACTCGTTTGCTTAGCCCCCATAATAGCTGCTAATTGAGCTACACTAAGGACATCCCCCTTTTTCATTGTCCCTGCAGTAATGCGATCATAAATAGCATCATTAATGGCTATAAAACCTTCCGCAACGGCCGTACGAGATGTAATATCCTTATCGGATACATCTACCATCCACGCATTACCGTCTTGATCAAAATGTGTTAAATCCATACTATATCCTTACTAATTCTGCATAAATTATCATCAATAGTTTTATTTTCATTTATTATATTATACAATAGATTTAAGATTTATATGTATAAGGAAGGAAGTGTTCCTATGAAAACAAAACTAACTTATTTCGGCCACGCTTGCTTTATGCTCACACGTGGTGATGTGTCCATGATTTTCGACCCATTCTTAACAGGTAATACATGGGATACCGCCAAAAAAGAAGATATCAAATGCCAATATATCTTTGTCAGCCATGGTCACGATGACCACTATGGTGATACAGATTTCATCGCTAAGGCAAATGATGCACTCGTTATCTCTACTGCAGAGGTAGCTGGTAAAGCAGCGGCTGCTGGCTGTCGTACGCATGCCATGCATTTAGGCGGTAAATTTGACTTTGAATTCGGTTCTGTTCGCATAGTTCCAGCCTTCCACGGTGCTGGCGTACCAGGTGGCCATGCAGCAGGTTGTATCGTCGACTTTTACGGTGATATCGTATACTTTGCTGGCGATACAGCGCTCTTTGGCGATATGAAATTATTGAACCGCTTTAGCGATATAGACTACGCTTTACTTCCTATCGGTGATAATTACACAATGGGTGTTGAAGATGCTGCGCTTGCTGCTTCCTATGTAAAAGCTCGTATCTCCATTCCAATTCACTATAAAACATGGCCTGTTATCGACCGTGAACCAGGCGTATTCACAAGCCTAGTTGAAGGTAAATATAACCAAACGGCGCTAATCATCGATCCAGGTTCTTCTATCGAACTTAATAGCTAATATAATAGAATATTGATGGCATAGAAATGACGCAATTCTAAGGAATTGCGTCATTTTTATATGCTTTTATAAACGCTTCTCTAGTTTAAACCAAAATATATCAGTGCTCACATTTATAAAGCAGCCTAAACCTCTTGGTTAGCCATAGAAAAGCCACTACGACTAGACATACGCACAAACTCATCAATATCTTGTGTTTCATCTACGCCTACATAACCGAGTTCACGCACCAGACCATAGGAATTATGTAAGGATAACTGAGGATTTTCACCAGTGAGCACCCATAATACCTTATATCCCTTAGGTGCTTCTCGTAATCGTTCCTCTCCTTTACCATCTGTAAAATACACCATCAAATCTACACGATTTTGATTTGCTAAGGAGAATACAGGAGAAAAAGCTGTCGCCCCTCTCACATCAAGGCGAGGTTTTACATCTTTTACAGATTCCATCATATAGGTACGACGTACCTCATTATCACACTCTACAACAGTAATACGATGATTATAGGCATGTACAATTTGTAGTACTTGCTCTAATGCGTTTGTAAACTCCGCATCGGTGATACTACCACTCATATCAAGAGCGACCCATACATTTGCCTTATGTTGACGCAAGGTACCAGACAACTCCAATCGCTCAGGTTGACGACGATTACGACGCATCGTCGTTTTTTTGTACCCACTGGCGACCTTCCCCATTAATTTTTTAAGGTAAAAATACCACGGCAATGCACGACGTGTTTTTTGGAAGGTATCGATGAGGCTTTTCACATACCCTTCCATATCACCTTTTGAGGCTTCGTTGATATAGCGCTCCGTAATTTGGTCCATCGTATCCGTATCAATGGAATCAGATTCATCCCAAATATCATGGCTAGTTTGAGGGTCAAACTCCATAGCTACCACCGTATCGGAATTATCTACTGGTACAAAGAGTTCAGGCTTTTCCTTCATCGCCTTATCGATGGCCTTGGCGTAATACTCAATGGTACGGAATCGTTTGAGCATCAATCCAAAACGCTCATTTACATTGGCTACAGTAACCGCATCACGATCAACATGTTCTAGGTAGTCATTTACTACCATATCCATCGCCATGTGGACCGCTATTCTATTAAAGCTTTGACTCAATGTTTTTACGCGCATCAAATGGGCAGAAATGATATGAAGAATTTCACGCTTAATACCATCCTTCATCACATCTGGTGGTTGGCGTAATAAGATAAATGGATTTACATATAATACATAGCCACCTTGCTTTAAATTAATACCAAAGGCACTAGTCATATCAAAACGAATACGATGAGCCATTTGTAAATAGAAATAACCAAAAAATTGGTCCTCTTCTAGCAACAAACTATTTACATCATGTAGAATATTCCACAGCCGTTGCTCATAAGCAGGTGTCATCACAGCTTGTTGCATCACCGCAAAATCGGTACCTTCAATTTGCATCTCATCTAAGGCACGCCCTATGGTCCCTATATGGCTGTCTGACATATTGTGATTCATCATATCTGCCGCTATGCGTTCTGGTTCCATGCTATGATGTTGTGCTTCATAACTATCTACATAGGCTTCATAAGTAGCATAGATGTGCGTATACAAGGCCTCTGCTTCACGATGAATACGCTCCCGTTTTGCATGCCAACGATCGAGAGCCTCGATAGCCTTCTCATCATAGGTACCTGTTTTCTCCCACCCGTCTATATGAGTGAGTAAATCAGAGGCGTCACGAATATCATCTTTATCTAAATTTCGTTGCATCATTCCACCTCCTTTTTCGTTTAACATCAGATTTTATGTATATCATGTTTTATATATTGGTTATTGTATCCCCAATCATTCGCTAAATTTCTTTATCCATATAGACAGCTTCATTTAGTTAACTATGGTGCAGAACTATTTTTGTGCTTCAAAGAAGGTATCGATGAACAAGTCATCTTCAATCGCATAGGCGTATACCCGCTCATAAGTGTTTCGTAAATCTTTCATAACTGCTACGCGTAGATCACCTGGATACAATGTAAGGAATTCAATGAAGTGATGAACTTCTTCGGCATTGCTATTGCGGTTTAAACGATGCAACATATTTTTAGCCGCTACATATAGACGTGTTGGACTTTCACGTTTAACCTGTTCAGCCATAGACATAATAGCACCTGGCTTTTGAACCGCCGCCAATACATCATCAAAGGTAATAAGTGGTTCTTGGTCTGACTCGATAAAGTTTACAAATGCCTCGGCAATGAGTTTACCTACGTTACCGCGGATAACATTCATAAATACATCGCGACTATAGGCTGAACCTTCTTGGTTTTTATAAATCGTATACAGACCAGATACGCGTTCAAAGGAGCGTGGTGTAGCATCAATATCATCTTCATGTCGTTGATTTAAATACTCTGGATAGGAAGAAATGAATTCGATAACTTTTTCCTCAATACCAGCACCTATCGCCCAGTCAATCCATTGCATATAATCAGTATTCATATAAAGCCATACAAAACGGTTTTGTTGTGCCGGGTCCATGTCGATAGTTTGGTAGTCAAAAGAATCCTCAGGGTTCATAGCAGCGATGATACGCACTTGATCACTTAAAGAGAAGCCATTGATTTCACGATTCAAGATAAGATTCATTAACTCCTGTTGTACTGCATGTTCAGCACGGTTAATTTCGTCGATAAACAGTAATACTTGACGACCTTTATCCACAGCTTGAGCCACATGTTCCAACGTATGATGTACAGCATATACTGTAGTCTTTACAGAATGTGTGTTACCACGACCATCTGTATGTGTTACAGATTCTACAGTTGGTAAACCACCAATTTCACCTTCTTTTAAGAGATTTCCATCAATGGTTACCAATTCCCAGTCATGCACAGTAGCTACGCGTGCCGCAAGAGATGTTTTACCAATGCCCGTCTCACCAACGAGCAAAGGTACTTGATTAGCAGCAAGCACTAATTCTACACTTGCCATAGTATCTATAAAGTTCATTGTGTCTCCATTTCTAATACTTCAAATATTCACTGACTGCAATTTTCTTAACAGCCCTAGTTCCATAAGCGTCTATAAGTGACAATAAGTCGATAGGCCATTTAGATTGGCGACCACCGATAGCTTGGTTGTTAATCAATTCACGAATATAGTCTTCATCAGCTGTATCACTAGAGATGGCACTAATAATGATCGATTTAATTTCGTCCACAGTGACACCTAAATTATTTGGTATATACCCTAGTGTGGCAGCACTTACACCAAATAGGTGCAATGCCAAGTCCTTTGTAAGCTTTGTAATTTGTCGCATCGCTTGTGAATCTTGTTTAACTGCTGCTTCTAATACGGCTACGCTAGGCTCATCAATATAACGTAATGCCAAATAATTCTCTTTAACCGCTTGCAATTGTACGGCTTCACTAGGCTCCTTAATATATTGCAAAGCATCGTAGTTGGACTTTACAGCTTCTAACTGCAGTATTTCAGATGGATTTGCAATATAGCGAATAGCCCACCCAGATTGATCGAGTGCACATTGAACAACTGCCTCAGATGGGGTATCGATATATTCTAAAACAGCCCAATCTTTTTCCACCAAGGCCTGTAATAGTTCTTCTGTAGGATGTTCCACGAATTGTATGGCTCGTGGTGATTGTGAAAGCGCTGTTTCAATAACCTTTTCGGTAGGTTCTTTAATGTATTGCAACAACATGCCATTTTGAGCTACGCAGGTAAGTTGCATTGCTTCTGTAGGGTTTGGAATATTCCGAATTCCATGGGGGTTATTGGTCAGCGCCGTTATGTATTGTTCTTCTGTCATACTAACCTTCATTTCTATCTAAAAAGGCCATACGAATACGTATGGCCTATACTGAATTCTATTTTTATTGTATCATATTTTTTCGATATAATTATATCTCTTTCGTATACTTACTACACCGTTAATGCATCTAAATCAGAATTATTCCCAATTACTAATAATTTATCTGCTGCTGAAAGTACAGTAGATGGATTTGGTGGTACCTCTAATTCATCTCCTCGTCTTATACCAACTGCATTAAGATTATAAGCCTCACGTAAATTAGAATCCTTTAAGCATGTACCAACCATAAATGTTGGCATATCTACCTCGATGAGGCTTATATTTTTAGACAACTGTAAATAATCCATCACATGATCTCGTGTTAATGATTGTGCCAATCGTTGTGCTACATCATATTCTGGATAGATAACCATATCTACGCCCATCCTCTTAAGCATCTTACCTTGAAGAGCATTTTCAGCTTTGGAAACCACATGAGGCATATTCATTTCTTTTAACAACATAGATGTCATAAGATTGGCCTGAATATTGTCACCGATGGCAACGATAACAATATCAAATTGGCTCAAAGCCAATGCTTTAATTGCCTCTTCATCAGTTGTGTCAGCCACAATTGCATGTGTCACATAAGGAGAAACCTTTTGCACAATTTCTGGATTAATATCTACGCCTAATACTTCATGATTCATAGATGCCAACATCTTTGCGATGGTCGTACCAAATTGACCAAGACCAATAACGGCAATTGTTTTATATTTCATACTAAATCTCCTGATATGCTAAGCATTTCATCAATTATATTAATACATTCTCTTCGGCATAACCAATCGGTTTAGTTGGTGCTGTTCTAAGCGCCCATGTGCCGATGACAGTCATAACACCTACACGACCTGTAAACATAACGAGCATCAATACCCATTTACTACTTTCAGATAAATCAGGCGTAATCCCCGTTGAAAGACCTACTGTACCAAAAGCCGATGTCACCTCAAAGAGTAAACGAATAAAATCATAGGGCTCATCCCAAGCCAAGTAACATGTGGCTAACAACACGAGAAGAATGGATAAAAAGATGATTCCATTCGCTTTCAACACAGTTACTAATGATATACGCCGTTCAAAAATCTCTGTATCTGGTCGGTTATTAAATAACGTACGCGATGCGAGTATGGCTACCATTACGGTACTAATCTTAACCCCACCACCGGTGGAGTTTGGACCAGCACCTATAAACATGAGCATAATGGTAACAAATAAGGTGATTGGATGTAGTTCATTATAGTCAACCGTCGCAATGCCTGCCGTACGGGGGGTTACAGACTGAAACAAAGAAGCCATGATTTTATTCCAAATAGGTAACGGTCCAAATGTTTGTGGATTAGACCACTCTACGCCAAGGAAAATAATCGCCCCTAAAACAATAAGAAAGGCGGTACCTACAAGCATAATTTTTGTATGCAGTTTAAGATCCACAAAACGAAAAACCTTGCGATGTGACCATATATCAAAGGCCGATAAATAACCAAAGCCACCTATAATGATAAGGGCCATCGTATTGATATTAAATAATATATCGCCTACCATCTCATAAGGTAAATTATTATCAAAAAATACGAAGCCTGCATTACAAAATATTGAAATAGATTGCATAATTCCCGTGTACAAGGCAGCATTACCAATATAAGGGTATAGCTGGATAGTATAGATTATGCCTCCAATAATTTCAACAACAAAGGTATAGATGGTTAATTTTTTCGTGATATGTAAGAGCCCTGTCATTCCATCTTGTCCTACGTCTTCCGACAAAAGTACTCGACTTTTAAGACCTACTCGTTTTCCTAGTAATAAAGCAATGATTGTTGTAAACGATACAATCCCTAGACCACCTAATTGAATGAGTATAACCATCACGATTTTACCAAACATAGACCAGTGATAATAGGTATCTACTGTTGCTAGCCCTGTTACAGATACACAGGATACTGCAGTGAAAGCTGCATCTACAAGAGATGTTGTTTGCCCCGCTGCACTAGATATAGGTAACATGAGCAATAACGTGCCTATAGCCATAACTACTAAAAAGCTAAGTGCCAATAGACGATAAGGATTCTGTTGCATGTACCGTTGTACATGAGAATATGAAACATCATGCCACATGCTACTACTCCAATCCCATTAACTGATGTACTTGTTCTAAACTTGGTAAAGGGCTACGTCCACCAATGCCTTGTGTATTTAAAGCAGCTACAGCTGACGCAAAAATAGCTACTTGCTCTAAATCTGTATGAGCACAATGCATCAATATTTCCTGACCATTCATATGCATTTGTGCTGTATCCATTGTTTTATAGATGTACTTAACCAATCGAGCTAAAAATGCGCCATGAAAACTATCCCCTGCTCCGGTTGTATCTATTACAGATTCTTGGCTGAAAGGTTCACAACGGTATGGTGTACCATCAGGCCACACAAAATAACTACCATTTGCACCATCGGTAACCCCTGCAATGAGAGCACCACGATCATGAATAATACGACAAGCCTCTTCTAAATCGGTAGTACCAGTATACTTTTCAGCGTAATCACGTGCTACAATGACAATATGACTTTCCTCTGTAATCGGTTTCATCTCTTCGTCGTAGCGCTGTGCACCACCATCAAGAGAAATAATTGTACCTTTCGCTTTTGCTACCTCCATAGCTGTACGCATTAGTTTTCTATGACGTCCATTTATGTGCAAAATTAAGGAATCTTCAATTAATTGTTTATGAACAGCTAAGAACTCTGGTTCTCTTGCCGTCGAACGTTCAAAGAATACGGCCCGTTCTCCTGTATCCTGTTTTACTAAGATTGTAGCGACACCACTTTTTTCACCACGTTCAACTTGAATGGCATCTGTATTAACATTATATTTTTCAAAGTCATCTAAAATATGACGCCCCACCATATCATCGCCTATACTATCGATCATGACCGTACGAGCACCATACTTACCGGCAACCGCCAAAGCGGTTGCTACAGGCCCACCGCCATCGGCTGTAGAGGAAATCACCTGCTGTACCTCACGCCCCGTTGGATAATGGTCCACAACGATAAAGCGATCAAGTGTACTAGCACCGATTCCAACAATATCTATATGTTTTTGAGGAAATGTAATCATACTAACCTCCTAACCCTTTAACTGTCATCATAATCAATACGATATCTATAGTTACTCTTATCCAATTATAGTGGACTCGTTCTATACAATCTAACCTATATACATTATATGTCTTTTGAATTCTTTTAATTACAGAATACAATTCGTTGTATAAAAAGTAAACCCCAGACTATTGTCTGGGGTTATTATGTAGAGTTTTCATTTTTTATTTTTAATTATTCCTCTTCTATATAGTTAATAACTTTGCCTTTTGTTTTAATGAAGTTTGGAATAATTAATACTAACGCAGCAATAGCAACAATACCATAAATACCAGCCATGCCAATCCATTCAAATGCGTGACCTAATACGAGACCAATAACAGCAAAGTCCGCATCACCAAATGTTGTATTTTGGAAACCTAATTGACCAAGAACAGGCAATGCCAATGCTGGTAAGAAGGTAATAGCCAAACCATTAAGGAATGCACCTACTGCCGCACCTCGACGGCCGCCTGTAGCATTACCATAAATACCTGCTGTTGCACCGCAGAAGAAATGAGGTACAAGACCAGGAATAATCAATACACCACCTACAGCACCAAGGATGAGCATGCCGATGATACCGCCAATAAAGGAACTAATGAAACCTAATACTACTGCAGTTGGCGCATATGTAAAGAATACTGCACAGTCAACTGCTGGGATTGCATTAGGAATAATTTTTGTAGCAATACCTTGGAAGGCCGGAATCAAGTCACCCAAGATCATACGAACGCCAGAATATACGATAGCTACACCTACGGCAAAGTTCATAGCACTCATAACGGCGAATAAGTATGGACTCATAGAACCAGACAATGTAGCTACAAATTCAGAACCTGCAGCAAAGGCTGCAATCAAATAGAATACGATCATAGTCAATGCAGTAGATAATGTAGAGTCACGCAAGAAACCCCATTTTTCAGGGATTTCAATATCTTCCGTGCTGTCTTCTGCCTTACCTACATACTTTGCTACCCATGCCGATAGGTAGTACCCTAAACTACCAAAGTGGCCAAGTGCAATTTCATCACCATCAGTAACTTTAGAAGTATAACTTTGACCAATGGCCGGAGAAATAGCAGACCAAGCACCCATTAAGAAACCGCCTACAAGAATAAGTTCCATACCAGATAAGCCTGCGGTACCAAGTACGGCAGACATTAAACAAGCCATAAATAAGCTGTGGTGACCTGTAAGAAATACATACTTGAACTTAGTGAAACGAGCAATTAATAAGTTCATCAATAAGCCTACAACAAGAATAGACATCGTTTCAACACCAAGAACTTTTTGTGCTACTGCCACAATAGCTTCGTTATTAGGTACTACACCAGTAATATGGAAACCATGTTCAATCATCTTACCAAGTGGGTCAAGGTTATTAACGATAACTCCTGCACCAGCCGCGAGCATCAAGTATCCAAGTATAGGTTTCAATGTGCCGGTCATTACTTTATGAAACGGACGTTTCAAGGCAATTAAACCTACGCATGACATAATACCAATCAAAAGTGCTGGTTGAGACAGCACATCACGTAAGAACTCTAATACCATTTCCATGGCACTACCTCCTATATATAGTTGTTACATTTTATTGGGCTGCTTGTTTCAAAGCTTCAAGAATATCTTCAGTAATTTTCTTTTTATTAATATAGCTGCGAACAACAGCGACATTCTTATCTTCAAATTGTTCAGCCAATTCTTTTACAGTTACAATAAGGTCTGCTTTACGACCTTGTGCGGCATTAAAATCAATAGATTCAACTTGTGCATCAATACCATTTTCAGCACAAATTTCTTCAATTTTCATTTTTAGCATTAAGCTAGAACCAATGCCATTACCGCATACAGTTAATACAGAAATCATACTTACCTCCTACTAAACGTATTCTTGATCTTCTAAATGCTCTGCCAAAAATACTTGTACATCTTCGATACATTCAAAATCAGCTGCCGCATCTAAAAACTCATCATCTTCAAATAATGTAGCAATATCCGTCAACAACTGAATGTGCTCATCCTTGTTAGGTGCACATAAAAATAATGCAACAGAAACAGGATCATTATCAGGACTACCAAAATTTAACGGTTTTTCCAAAGTCACCAGTGCAGTACCTACATGTTTTGCACCATTTTCTGGGCGAGCATGTGGCATAGCGAGACCTGGTGCCAATACAATATATGGCCCCATTTCACGTACGACCTCTACCATAGCCTCCGTATAAGATGGATCAGTAAACCCTGCATCAACCATAAGTTGACCACCGTGACGAATTACCTCTTCCCAGGTTTCTGCCGGATAATGAAAGGATACATTATCCTCAGATAGTAAATCTTGTAACAAGCTAACACCTCCTGAATTTACTCACGTATATACTTGTATTATATCCATTCTTACATTTTTTTCATACAACAAAATAGGAATACGGTAATAAAAACAAATAAAATTAATATTTTTTCTATCATTTTATTAATAGATTGTCCAAAATTAACGAACGAATATTTATCCTTAGTTCTAGATTTTTATTAGTAACAAAGTCATATTTTAAATTTCACTTCAAACTCAATACTAACATGATTTTCTATAGAGTTATACTTATTATAATTAATACCTATACACGTATATATATTGTATATATATAGAAAGTTTTCTATACTTAGATAAGGTTATATTACCTATACAATAAAATAAGGAGATTTTATGCAAACTTCTATAAAAGCATTAATACTATGTGTAATACTATGTATTTCATTGGTAACGGCCTTGCAATTTGGATCTACATTTATTCCATTAGATCAAATCATACCATCACTTATGGCTATGATGGACACAAATGCCACCACGACCATGACAAACACAATTATTACAGATATTCGTTTGCCTAGGCTCATCTATTCAGTACTAACAGGTATAGGCCTATCCCTTGTAGGTTTATTAATGCAAACAGTAACTAGGAACGCTCTAGCAGATCCTTATGTACTAGGTGTTTCATCGGGTGCTAGTACAGGTGCCGTCTTTGCCATAATCATGGGTGGTCTGCCCCTATTAGGCGCATATAATACGCCTATCTTTGCGGCCCTAGGTGCGGCACTATCGATTATCTTGGTATTACTATGTGTTGGTAAAAGCAACAGCCCTGTAAAGCTCATACTCATCGGTATGGGCATGACGGGAATATTCTCAGCATTAACGATGATGATTATCTACGGAGCTAAACACGAGGCTCAAGTTCGTAGTGCCATGTTCTGGCTGTTAGGTAGCTTTGCAGGTATCCAATGGAGTGACCTACCTCTAACAGTAATAATTATTACGTTGTTTATGTTGTATATCTACCTATTTAACCAAGACTTAGATGTGCTACTACTAGGTAATCACGAAGCAGCTCAAATGGGCTTATCTGTAAAACAATTGCAGTTGAGTATCGTCGTTATATCCTCTATTGTAATTGCCACATTAGTATCTAAGGTAGGCGTTGTAGGATTTATTGGTCTTATTATTCCTCATTTAGCAAGAATTATAGGTGGCCCTAAACATAAGAATACATTATTATTTAGTGCCCTCATAGGTAGTATTGTCATGATTTGGTCCGACGTATTATCAAGAGCCCTCTATAGTCCTGAAGAAATTCCTATCGGTGTCCTTACGTCCTTATTAGGTGCACCACTCTTCATCTGGATTATTATGAATCGTTATAAACATAATGGTTAGTATGTATCATATCTTTAGGAGATACTATGTATCAAATTAATCAGCTGTCATTTTCATATGGAACAAAGGAAGTATTAAAAAATATTTCTGTCACCTTTCCTACGAATAAAATAACAGCCATCATTGGTCCAAATGGATGTGGTAAGTCTACACTACTTAGCCATCTATATCGACTACAACCAACTAATAATACAATCATATTAAATGAAAAACCCTTAGAATCTTATAAGGGACGTGAATTTGCCCAACTAGTAGCCGTCTTAACACAATCTAGAGATGCTATGATCGATGACTTCCTTGTAAAAGACATCGTCCTTATGGGACGCTATCCATATAAACAACATTTCGGTACCTATAGCTCCGAAGATGTAAGAATTGCAGAACACTATATGAAGGAAGTTGGAATCACTCATTTAAAGGAAGAAGAAATTCATCACCTATCCGGTGGTGAGAAGCAACGTGTATTTATTGCAAAAGCATTAACACAAGAGCCTCAAATTCTCCTCTTAGATGAGCCAACAAACCATCTAGATATGAAGTATAAGGTGGCGTTAATGAAACAATTGCGAGCTTTCAAAGGCACAACTATTGTAGTCCTACACGATTTGAATTTAGCTGCTCAATATTGTGATCATGTCATAGTTATGAACAAGGGAGCAATCCTAAGAGAGGGTTCTCCTACCGAGGTATTGACACCTGAAATTCTTGAACCCATATTTGAAGTTCCTTTCAAAACAACTTGGGATGAAGGGCGCTATCATTTATATTATTAAGTTAAAAGAAAGGTCTTACTATGTTTCAGAAATTAAGAAAATCAAAAAAATTGTTATTAATCGCTATGGCATGTGCAACCTTTGCTATTGCAGGATGTGGGTCTGATACGACTAAGAACGCAGCTGACAATGGCAATACAGTAATGTGGAGTGAAACATTTGACGGTACTAAAACTGACTTCTCCGTCAAATCCTCCCCTACTCATGCAGTATCTATGTCGCAAGCAACTACAGAAATGATGCTACAACTAGGTCTTGAAGATAAGATGGTTGGTACAGCTTTCAAAGAAGAAGAAATCTATCCACCACTCCAAGATGCATACAACAAAGTAAAGGTATTATCTGATAAATGGCCTTCCTACGAAGTGTTCATGTCTGTAAAACCTGACTTTGCAACAGGCTGGCCTGACTCCTTCAGCAAACGCGCCATTCCTGCAGACAAAATGATTGCACAAAAAGTTAACATCTGGCTTCCAGAATCTATGTTATCTACAAAGGCCGACTTGGAAACTAACTTTAATGACATGATTAAATTAGGGGAAATCTTCGGTGTTAAAGCAAAAGCTGAAGAATGGGTTACAGGTCAACGTAAAACATTAGCTGCTATCCAAGATAAGCTAAAAGACTTACCTCGTAAACGGGTCTTCATTTATGACTCTGAAGATGGCCAACCATTCACTGCCTTTGAAGGTTACACAACTAACATCTTAAAACTCATTGGCGCTGACAATGTAATGAGCGGCTTAGGTGTAGATAAAACATGGGCTAAAGGATCTTGGGAAACTGTAATTGCTCAAAATCCTGATTATATTATTATCGCTGACTATGGTAACTCGATTCGTAACGATGATGATTTCCAACAAAAAATTGAAAAAATAAAATCTAACCCTCAACTTCAAGACATTACAGCTGTTAAAGAAAACCACTTTATCCGTGTAAAACTTTCTGAAATTACACCAGGTGTACGTACAGTGGATGCTCTAAAACGTTTGGCTGAAGAAATTCACGGTGTAAAGATTGACTAAGACAATATAACTATTTAAAAGTCACCTAAATCAACATAATAATTTAAAAACTACATATGTAATATAATATACGAAAAAGGTCCCAATTCTATAAATTGGGACCTTCTTCGTACTGCTTGTATTGCACACAGCATATTATTTTAGAGAGTAGAGATGTGTTGTAGTTGAAAGATTTAAATAATGAGTTATTGTAAATTAAATATAAATTTTAAGTTGTATATGCTGTGACAATGCCTTTTTATCCATTTCGATTATATTGTTGCCTATAGCGTTTATCATTATTTGCCTTAATAGCCATAATTAATGGTTTGAGTGAAAGAAACTCTTCATCACTAAGTCGAATAGTTCTACCAATACGTTTAATCGGGTTACGTGGGCGCCCGGCACCGCGTCTAGTTCCACCCCATGCCATATACATACCTCACTTTTCACAAGAACAACTCCTTCTATCGATAGTATAACCTCCACTACATAAGTATGCAATAGTTATTCATTATAAATAATCTTGCAATCCCTTTTAAACGGTTAATAAACTGCATTTATTAATAAAATGCATAATTAAGAAAACCACATATTTATAAGTATCTTTCTATATTAGACTTGAATTGCAACATCAACGTTGCAAAATATAGATAAATCGTTTTTATAGAATATAGAATTAGAGATCTAGTGTATTTCCTATACATTCGAGTACATCCAATTATGATTGATTAAAATGAAAACCTTAAAATTTACTTACTAACTTGAATAATTCACTACTTAAAATATAGAACAATACAAAATAAAAAAGACTGCTTTTGCAGTCTTTTTTATCTATATATAGTAATTATATTAACCGAATAGTAAGTGACCTACTTCATAAGCAATAGCTGCTACAATACCAGATAGTGGAATTGTTACAAACCAAGCCAACACCATAGATCTTGCTACTCCCCAATTAACAGCTTTAAGACGTTTGGAAGAACCTACACCTAGTAAAGAGCCACTTACTACATGTGTAGTACTTACAGGTAAATGTAAGAAGGTTGCTGTAAAAATAGTGATAGCAGAGTTTAAATCAGCCGCAAAACCATTGATAGTTTCTAGTTTGAAAATCTTAGTCCCCATAGTGGAGATAATCTTCCAACCACCCACTGCTGTACCCATAGCCATAGCTGTAGCACAACAAAGTTTAACCCATAATGGTACATCTAATGTATCGATAAAACCACCACTAAGTAATGTTAAGGTAATAATCCCCATCGCCTTTTGCGCATCATTAGAACCATGAGAGAAAGCCATCATGATGGCAGACACAATTTGCATGGATCTAAATCTATCATTTAGTACGATTGGAGAAAATTTACCAAAGATAAGCAACAATACTTTCATCACAATATAGCCACCAATCATGGCTACAATGGGAGATAAAATGAGGGATAAGAAAATCTTTATAATCCCTGCCTCATTTAAAGCATCGAACCCTACGGACCAACCTACAGCACCGATGATACCACCGATAAGAGCGTGAGATGAAGAGCTAGGAATGCCCCAGTACCATGTAAGCAAGTTCCATGTTATAGCACCGATAAGAGCTGCTGAGATGATAGCACTATTGATAAGAGATGCAGACATTACAATGTCTCCACCAATTGTTTTAGCAACACCTGTACTAACCATAGCACCTAAGAAATTAAGCGCCGCAGTCATCAAAATTGCTGTTTTAGGCGCAATAGCACGTGTCGAAACAGATGTAGCAATGGCATTCGCTGTATCATGGAATCCATTGATATAGTCGAAGGCTATTGCTAAAAATACAACTAGCCATACTAAATAATGAGCATCAAGCATATTTCAATACTACCCGGCGGAATGTACCAACCAAATCTTCACAACCATCGATTACATCTTCCATGGCGCTAAGAATTTCCTTCCATTTGATAATTTCAATAGGATCTGTACACTCAGTGAAGAGTTTAGCCATCTCTTCATGGTAAATATTATCCGCTTCGGACTCAAGTTTCAAAACTTGGTGCACACGGCCTTCTACCTTCACATGGTCCTTTTTAAGGCTACCCATATAACCAATAGATTTATTAATATGCTTAACGCATTTTACAACGATTTCACTCATACGAATAGCACCATCACTTGGTTTACCAACGTGGTACATAACCATTTTATCCATGATTTCTTTAATATTATCCAATGTAGTATCCAATTGGTCGATTAGAAGCTGAATATCTTCGCGATCCATTGGGGTAATGAATGTTTTACGCAAACGTTCTACAGTTTCGGTTACTAATTCATCGGCAGCTTTTTCCTTTGTATCAATTTCAAGAAAAGCCTCTTCTTTAGAAATTTCGCCTTTAAACACACGTTCCATCATCTCTGCGCTTTCATATGTAAGAGCAGCATGATTTTCTAAAATACTGAAAAATTTTTCTTCTTTTCCTTTTAATTTAAAAGCCATGAAGATCCTCCTGAAACAGTATTGATTGCTTCTATAAATATAATTTAATTATAGCACACTAACAATAATTCCTAAACAATTTACCATTTTCTATATTCTAACCCCTATGCGTATATGGCATATATACTATTCACTAACATGAAAATGTCTACACTAAGATTATATGATAATGATAAATGATTAGATTCCCTATACAAGGCAAAAAGCAGATAGCTGATGAATTATCAACTATCTGCTTTTTATAGTTTCATTATGTATTACACTATATCATTTAAGCTATATTTAGCTATTAGCTTCTGCAGCTTTAGCTGCTTCTGCGGCCTTTTTCAAATTAGGCACAGATGTTGGGCATGTAGCAGGTGTACAAGCACCATTAGGCCCCAAATCTTCAGAGCGATTTATAAATGTTGTATGTAACATGTGATGTGCTTTATGGCTCATAGGTTTGCCATCGAAGAACTCAGCATATAATTTTTGAATATCTGGATTATCACAAGCAGCTTTTACTTTTACTTCCGCATCACGAGTGTACAAGGAAGCAATACGAGCTTCACGAGCTTTATCAGCCATTGGTAATTTAACGCGTGGTTGACCACCACCACCGATGCAGCCACCACGGCAAGCCATTACTTCAATGAAATCATAATGGATGTTTTCTGCACGCATGCGTTCAATAAATTTACGCAAGTTGCCTGTACCATGAACAGCCGCCACATGTAATGTTTTGTCCCCAATGACTACGTCTGCTTCACGAGCACCATCCATACCACGAATTGCTTCGAATGGGATCAATGTTTGAGGTGCATCTTCACCAGTTGCTAATTTGTAAGCCGCACGCATAGCCGCTTCCATAACGCCACCAGTATTACCGAAGATGATACCACCACCAGATGCTTCCCCCATCAATGGATCAAATGTAGAATCTTCTAATTCATCAAAGTTGATTTCTTCTGCACGTAACCATTTTGCAAGTTCACGTGTAGTAATACAGTAATCTGTATCGCGCATTTCTGGTACATCCCAGTATTCAGCAGAGGAATTCATTTCGTCACGACGAATCTCGAATTTCTTAGCTGTACAAGGTGTTACTGCAACAGCAACGATTTGTTTTGCATCAAGGCCCATTTTTTCAGCAAAATATGTTTTTTGCGTAGGCGCTTGCATTGCAATTGGACTCTTAGCTGTAGACAAGTTTGGCAAAAATTCTGGATAAAATGTTTCAGCAAACTTAACCCAAGCAGGACAGCAAGATGTGAATTGAGGCAATACCGCATCACTATTGATAACGCGTTCCAACAATTCAGATGCTTCCTCCATGATAGTCATGTCAGCACCAAAGTTTGTATCTAAAATATAGTCGCCACCCAATTTACGAAGAGCAGCAACCATTTTACATTCTACGAATGTACCCGCATCAAGACCGAACTCTTCACCTAAGCCAACACGTACAGCAGGTGCAGTTTGGAAAACGACGATTTTATTAGGGTCAGCAATAGCTGCTTTTACTTCATCAATTTCAGAGCGTTCATTAATGGAATCAAATGGACAAATAGATGCACATTGACCGCAATGAATACAAATTGGATGATCCCCATTAGTTGTTAAGTCATAATAATCAAATACACCCATATCTACAGCACAAGCTTTACGACATAAGGAGCAGTTTTTACATTTAGACAAATCTTGTACTAATGCAATATTTCCGTCTTCAATTGGTACGCGACGGTCTAAAAATTGGTACTTACTCATAAGTTCCTCCTACTTAGGTAACGTTGTTATCGTTAATCGTAGAAATTATACTATACATTGTGACTTTTATCAATAAATTTACATGCAATTCCTTTGCATAGCAGATATTAAAAAATAGTATGATACAGGGGGGTTATAGACGTTCTTCCAATTCCATCCACCGCTCTGTGAGTGCATCTATTTGGGACTGAGTCTCTTCTCGCTCAGACATCAAAGATTGCATCTTCTCATAATCCGTAGCAACTTGGCTAATCATGACATCAAGGCCTTTCACTAAATGCTCTAACTTAGGCAATTCATCCATGATTTTTGCATACTCCGCCGCTTCTGCTTTATTGAGGCCTTTTTTTGGTGTGCCTTTGAAAGTATCAATCCCATCATTATCTACTTTAGTAATATCGTCTGATACAGATTCCATATCAGACTGATACTGTGTAGAATCAACTTCTTCAACTATGACCTCTTTAGAGTTATCATTAGTATTAGCTCTAGAATCAGCATTCGTATTTACTATATAGAAAGGTCGTTTACCGATTGAACTTTCATCAAGAGCATCCTTATAATCCGAATAGGAGCCGTGAACAATTTCAATTTGACCATCACCACTAAAAACAAAGAGTTTGTCCACAACACGGTCTAAGAAGTAACGATCATGACATACGGTGATTATGACACCACTAAAGGAATCAAGGAAGTCCTCCAAGACCTCTAATGTAGGAATATCTAAATCATTTGTCGGTTCGTCTAGCAACAATACATTAGGCGCACTCATGAGTAATTTTAAGAGATACAAACGACGACGCTCACCACCGGACAATTTACGAATAGGCACACCATGAAGCTCTGGAGTAAAGAGGAACCGCTCAAGAATCTGCCCAGCACTCAAGGTAGAGCCATCGCCAAGAACCATATAGGAATGGTCCTCCCGAATGTAATCAAGAACACGCATATCTTCATCAAATTCTGGTAACTCTTGTTTGAAATGAGCTATGCGAACCGTCTCACCTTTACCAATAGTACCGTTAGTAGGCTCATAGATGCCATCAAGGATATTCATAAATGTAGACTTACCAACTCCATTAGGACCTACGATACCAATACGATCATGACGCACCACGTGATAGGTAAAATCCTTAATCATAGGTCTCTCGCCAAAGTAGAATGCTAAATGTTCAATATCAAAGATGGTTTTCCCTAACCGTGTTTTTAAGGAGATTGGGTCCATTTGGTCGGGGCGCCGACTTTTCTCCATATTCTTGAGTTTTTCATACCGATCTAGACGAGCCTTTTGTTTGGTGGTTCTCGCCAATGCACCACGGCGTACCCATTCGATTTCTCGTTTTAAAAACTGGCGACGCTTTTCTTCTGTAGCGGCTTCACGAGCCTCGCGCTCCGCTTTTAATGCGATGAACTCTTCATAATTACCATCGTATTGATACATACGTCGATTAGATAATTCTAAAATCCCATTACATACAGAATCAAGGAAATATCTATCATGAGTACTGATTAAAAGGCCACCTTGACGAGCACTTAAATAGGACTCAAGCCAATCGATACTATCCTCATCTAAATGGTTGGTCGGTTCATCTAACAACAATAAATCGCATGGATATAACAAGGCCTGTCCCAGTGCTAAACGGCGCTTTTGACCACCTGATAATAAGGCTACCTTTTGCTCCACATCAGGGAATCCTAATTTAGATAGAATGATACGCGCCTCTTGCTCCACTTGCCACCCATCTTGTTGATCCATTCGCTCCAAAGCATTCATATAGTTCTTGGAGATTTTGGCATCATCACCACCAGACTCCTGCATTTGACGATATTCACGGCTAATCCTTTCAAAGTCCTTAACCATCTGTAACCGTGGATGGTCCCCATCGAGTACAGCTTCTAACAAGGTTGACTCCGCATTAAAATCAGGGGTTTGCGCCAAGTAATGAATACTCGCTTTCCCATTGCGCTCTATAGTTCCCTTATCGGCTTCCATTTGACCCGCTAAGATTTTTAAAAAAGTAGACTTACCGGTCCCATTGATTCCCACAAGACCTAGCCGTTTTTCGGTGGTAAAAGTAATATTTACATCCTTAAAAAGCAGTCGTGTGCCATATGATTTTTCTATATTTTGTAAACTAATAACGTTCATTGTATGCTCCTATTATGTCATTCTGTTATTTATTATACTACACATTACCATTGACAGTAACAGGTCCTCCTCAGTAGAATAAACGTAACATTATATATTCATGAGGAGGTCCACATGGCAGCAGATATCGTTTTAGACTTTTATGAAACTATCAACTTTGAACTTATCGATATCGATGGGTATGACACATTATTTACTGAGCTCTTGGAAGATGGCACCTATGCGACTGTGTCCGATGACGATGGTCATCTGCCGGAAGATTTAGAAACACCAATTGTATTCAACGTATACGACGATAACGACTCCTTCCAATGGAGTGTGACCCTAGATGATTCTTACCAATTAAAAGACTTGTTAGACAGTGCCGAAAGTACAAATACATTCTTAGAAACACTTCAAAAAATTCGACAAGAACATATTGAACAGTACCAGTAACACAAAAGCGATGACCTTATACAGGTCATCGCTTTTATAGTTTTACGATAGAACATATATTATGCTTTAAATATATAAACGCTACGGCATATAGACATTAACTATATACACATATAGATGTTACTATCTCATTATTCAGTTAATATTAACCTATTAATATAAACAAAAGATATTAGACTATTAACTAATGGATTCCTCTACCTTCACGACTTCTACTGGCGTCTCAGCATCTAATATGTCTATAAGACTATTTACGATATTAGCAGCACCATCCACATGCCATTCACGAGCACGTTCAGACATCTGTTGAAGTCGTGGAGAATTAATTAGAAGCGCCGTCACAACGTCCTCCAAGTTATGAATATCACGGGCCCAACGAGCACAGCCACGTTGTTCTAATAGCTCCGCATTAGCCTCTTCTTGCCCTGGTATAGCATTAAAGAATACCATAGGCAAACCAATTGTAACCGCCTCCATACATGTTAATGCACCAGGCTTCGTCACAAGCAAAGAAGACGATTTCATAAGCTCGGAAATATTCGTAGTATATCCGTACACAATTGTCTTAGTACGCATAGATTCACTAAGAGTAACTAAAGATTCATATAGAGACGTATTTTGACCAGCTACAACTGTAATCTCATCAATACCATTTACTTCATCTAAATGTTTTAATGCCGTTTCTAGAGAACCTAAACCAAGACCACCGCCCATAACAAGTACTTTTACAGGTTCCTCTAAGCTATAGTCTTCAATAGCATCACGGAAGAAAGCACGACGCACAGGAATACCAGATACATAGATACGAGATGCATCGATACCAGACGCCACCATTTCATCCACCATCGATTCGGTGGCTACATAGTATGTATCAATTTGTGGATAAAGCCAAAATTGATGACTACTAAAGTCCGTCATGATAGCCACTAAAGGTACATCGATATGCCCTTGACGTTTTAATATAGACGCTGCACCGCAAGGAAATGGATGAGTAAATACCATTACATCTGGTTCTTCTTGTTGCACCAACTTAAGCATACGGCTTTTCAACAGGTATGATAATGCAGTTTGCATAATCGTACCTCGTTTTTCCCCTTTTGATACGCGATAAATCATATCATATAACATAGGAAATACATCAATCATCTTGATATATGTACCCTTGATCAAATGCTCGACAGACATGGTTTCTGTATCAAGAAAGTCCACATGTGTAATTGAGGCTTGTGGTTCTTTCTCTTTCCAATATTCTTCTATGGCTCTGGCGGCCTGCATATGTCCCGTTCCAATAGAAGCGGACACGATGAGAACCTTCCGTGATCTTTCGTTATTCATAGTACACCCTTTCTCTGTGCATTATACCATAAATAGACGAAAAAAAGAGACCTCGAAAGGCCTCTTTACAATCCATTAGGGATTATTTTTTACGTTTTTTAGCTTTTGCAGCATTAACTTGTTCTTTCAAACCTTTACCAGCTTTGAATGCAGGGGATTTGGAAGCTGCAATAGTGATAGTTTTACCGTTTTGTGGGTTACGGCCTTCACGAGCTGCGCGTTCACGAACTTCGAAAGTACCGAAGCCGATAACTTGTACTTTACCGCCAGCAGCTAATTCTTCAGCAACTGTGTCAAATACAGCTTTTACCGCTTTTTCAGCGTCTTTTTTAGTTAATTCAGTTTTTTGTGCAACACTTGCGATTAATTCTGTTTTGTTCATGACAGAACCTCCTTAAAAATACTATACCTAAGAAGCATGCAAACCTCTAGGCTACTTTTCCTGCACTTTAGCCTCCTCCCAAAAAGCATCCAGCTCAGCCAATGAAAAGTTTTCCCATGAGCGATCGCTTTGGTTAACACAAGCTTCTACATGTAAAAAACGCTGTCGGAACTTTGTGTTTGTGCGATTTAGTGCATTTTCACCGCTTATTTTATACCATCTTAATAGATTAATCAAGGAAAAAAGCACGTCCCCCGCTTCTTTTTCCATATTTTCTCTATCTTCTTGGGCAATAGCCTCCTTAAATTCATCCATTTCTTCGGAAACTTTCGCCCAAACAGGATCAAGCTCATCCCAGTCAAATCCTAGCTTTGCAGCCTTTTCTTGTAATTTATACGCCGCCACTAAAGCAGGTAACCCCTTAGATACGCCATCTAATACTGAATGTTGTATATTTTTCTTTTCTTGTGCCTTTAATTCGTCCCAACTGTATGATTTTTCATTATTTTCAGGGTCAAAAACATGAGGATGACGGCGAATCATCTTCTGAGTCACATCATTAATTACATCTTCTAATGTAAACTGACCAGCTTCTTCAGCTAATTGACTGTGAAAGACAACTTGTAATAATACATCACCTAGTTCTTCACGAAGATTAGGCATATCTTTATTGTCGATAGCATCTACTACTTCATAAGTTTCTTCAATGAAGTATCGACGCAACGATTCATGAGTCTGTTTTTGATCCCACGGACAACCATTAGGAGCACGTAAAGCTTTTACTACATCTACCAATGACTGTACCGATACTGGTTTATTAGTATTGTTCTTCATATAGTTTAGCCTCCTCCTTATTTCGGCGAGCTTGTAAACGCTTACCTATAACTGGAAAATAATACATATCAGCTTTTACAACGGCCTTTGTTAACCATAAGGATAAACCATATACAAATACAGCTACAATAATAGCTGCTGCTACTGCACCACCATTGCCAAATAACTCTACGGTAGTCACATACACTACCTGTGTAGCACCGCCCATAGCCATGGCAGATACTACAATTTTTAATAGCTCTAATTTATTAAGTACAGTTCCTACATATTTTTTTACAAACATATAGTTTATAAGTGCCGCAATGGCAAAATTCAAATTCGTTGCCCATGCAGCACCATTAATGCCTAACTCAATAGTACCTGTCAATTCATAGTCTAAGAAGGTCTTAGCCAACAAACCAATAAAAATGGCTACCATAGGAATAACAGTTTTGCCTAACCCTTGCAAGATGCCTGCTGTAATCTGTTGCCAACCTAAAAATATAATGCTCAAGCTAATAACAGCAATAACAGGACCTGCATGAGGTGTTGCATATATCAGTTTAGATATAGGTGTCGCCAATACACAGAGCCCGATGCAGGCTGGAATAGTAAACATATTTGCAATTTTAATGGCTGTCCCAGCGCGCTGCACAATACGATGTACATCACCTTGGGCATGCGCTTCCGATACTGCCGGTACCAGACTAGCTGCTAGAGATGTAGTCAAAATAATGGGCAACCCGATCAACGATGTAGCCATCCCTGTAAGATACCCAAATTGTGTAGTCGCTTCATTGAGATAATACCCAATATCCATCAAACGCTTTGGTACGATGAATGTATCAATAAGGGATACCATAGGCAGCATAATATTGGCCATCGAAACAGGTATGGCCAAACTAAATAGTCGTTTGACTACAGAACTATTACTTTCACCAACAGCATTCGGATTCTGCTGTGCCAACATTTGCGCTCGTACACGACGTTGACGATAGTAAAAGTAAATTAATACAAGTAATCCCACTAATACACCTGGGAAGGTAGCAAAAGTTGCACCACCGGCCGCTAAGTGTAGACCTCTATCAATGAAATAATAGGCTAAGCCTACCATAGAGGATACACGGAATATTTGTTCAAAGACTTGGCTAGTCCCAGTAGGAACCATGTATTGGAAGCCTTGAAAGTAACCTCTAAAACAACTCAAAATCGTAACGATAAAGATTGCTGGAGATAATAGCTGAATAGCGAGCAATGCACGAGGATCTGTAATAATATGGGAATCTATGAGCCACTGTGCACTGCCATATAAAGCCACACTAAATACAAGACCTAATAGTGTTAATACCTTTAACGATACAGAAAATACTTGCTGTACACCACGCATATCATCATTAGCTAGCTTTTCCGCAATCATTATAGATATGGCAACAGGAATACCTGCAGCGGAAATACTAACAATAATTTGATAAATCGGATAAGCCATCATGTACAGGCCAATCCCTTCGCCACCAAGAACACGTGCAATAAGTACTTTACTGAAAGCCCCAATAATTTTAACGATAATCCCAGCTAAGGTTAAAATCATAGCGCCCTTTAAAAATCGATTCATAGGTCCTCCTTAGGCGATGATTTGTAGCTAAGAGCCTTCATCACCGCTTCCGTAATGGTCAAAATAGAACCTTTCATGCCATTAAGACTCACATATAATGTGGCTGGCTTAGTATCCGCAAATTTCATCTTTTTCCATAAGTCTTCCCGTACAGCTCCCATATCCCAGTCACCCATCTTGGAATCATCATGCCAATGAATAGTAAGCTGCTGTTCTCTACGAACAATACTTTTAATGCCCAGTAAACGTGCTTGTTCTTTGATTTGAGCAATGCGCAATAAGCGGTCCACCGGATCTGTTGGCGTACCGAACCGGTCAATGAGTTCGTCCGTCATATCATCAAGCTGTTCTTTGGATTTAATATGTAACAATCGTTGATATATAGAAATCTTACGAGCACTATCTTTGATATACGCATCGTCGATAAAGGCATCTACTTCTAAATCGATGGCTGGATCAATAGAGACCTCGCGTTCTACCTCTTTATTTTGAGCCTTCGCAATGGCTTCTTCTAACATACTTACATACATACCAAAGCCGACAGAGGCGATGTTACCATGTTGCTGTGAGCCTAAGAGATTACCAGCACCGCGAATTTCTAAGTCTCGCATAGCCAATTTAAACCCGGCACCAAGTTCAGTGAATTCTTCAATAGCTTTTAAGCGCTTTTCTGCTGCTTCTGAAAGCATTTTGTCAGGGCGATACATAAAGTATGCATAGGCCCGTCTACGAGAGCGCCCTACACGGCCGCGCATTTGATATAGCTGAGATAAACCTAATCGGTCCGCATCATAAATGATAATAGTATTGGCATTTGGAATATCTAGGCCTGTTTCGATGATACTTGTAGACAATAATACATCATAATGACCTTCATAGAAATCAGTCATAATTTCTTCAATTTGACGGCCCGTCATCTGACCATGAGCAATAGCATAGCGTAAACCAGGTAAGGCCGCCTCTAATAATTCACCCATATGATTAATAGATGCAACACGATTATATACGAAGTATACCTGTCCGCCCCGTGCCAATTCGCGTTTAATAGCATCAGCAACGAGATTCATATCATATTCCACCACATAGGTCTGAACCGGTAATCGTTCCTCTGGTGGCGTGTTGATAACAGACATCTCTCGAACACCTACAAGAGACATATGTAAGGTCCGAGGAATTGGGGTTGCACTCAAAGTG
Source organism: Veillonella sp. (assembly GCA_018367495.1). The sequence goes on from JAGZGB010000011.1 coordinate 28,135, forward strand.
AGCACATCAATATTACTAGCCCACTCTTTCCATTTTTCCTTTTGTGCTACCCCAAAGCGTTGTTCTTCATCCACAACAAGCATGCCTAAGTCTTTAAAGACTACTTTTTTATTAAGGAGTGAATGGGTACCGATGAGAACATCGATAGAACCGTCCTCTACACCTTTTAGAACTTGTTTCTTCTCGGCTGTACTACGAAAACGATTAAGCACATCTACCTTGACCCCAAATGGAGCAAAACGGTTCCAGAAGGTTTGAAAGTGTTGCTGTGCAAGAACTGTTGTCGGTACGAGCACCGCAACCTGTTTGCCACTCATAACAGCCTTAAAGATGGCACGCATGGCCACTTCTGTTTTCCCAAAGCCTACATCTCCTGCCAACAAGCGATCCATAGGAACAGGTTTTTCCATGGATGCCTTGATTTCTGCTGTAGCTTGCAACTGATCTTCCGTTTCTTCATAAGGGAAGGCGTCTTCAAATTCCTGCTGCCATGGTTGATCTGGTAAGAATGCAAAGCCTTCTGTAATTTCTCGTTGTGCATATATCTCAACAAGCTTATCTGCCAAATCATCAATAGATTTTTTTGCCTTTGTAACAACTTTAGCCCATTCACGTCCCCCCATCTTATGAATACGAGGTACATCACCTTCATTGCCAATATACTTCTGCAATTGATCTAAATTGTTGGCAGGTAAGAATAGTTTATCCGTTCCCGCATAAGCAATCTCAATATAGTCCCGATGGATGCCTTCTGTTTCTATTGTTTTAAGTCCAATATACTTACCAATACCATGCATGCTATGAACTACATAGTCACCTGGTGTTAAGTCCGTAAAGTAATTGATTTCTTGGCCTTTTTTCGGTTTATTGCGAAGCTTACGTTTTTGTTGTCCGTAAATATTGCCTTCTACAACAACTACGAGATGGCTATTAGGTAATTCAAAACCATCTGTCAATAAACCTTGCAATATAACAACCGTATTAGGTTTTGCAATCCATTTCTCACTATGAACAAAGGCAATCCCTTCACCTTCAAGAGCTCGTTCAATACCTTCTCGTCGTTGTTGGTTATTTAATACCAATACAACTTGATGATTTAGACGATGCCATTGCTTAATTTCATCCGTTAATAAAGGAATTTGACGCTCAAAGCTCGTCATCGTCTTGCCTTGAATACCAATTGGGTGAAATCCAGCTAAACCGATAGAACGTTGTTGCATAAATGTGAAAGCTACTTGATTCGTCGCTTCTACAGTACGTTGCAATTCACTCCAGTCACAATGATTTTTACGATGTGTTGGATCCTCCTTGAGGAACTTCTTTAATGCTTCCTGAATGCGACCTGGTTCATCGTAAATAAGAGTACCTTCTTTCACATAAGATAATAAGGTGCAATCTGCATCACTTTTACCAAGGAAGAAAGGTGTCACCGTATACGAATCAATTTGTTCAATGGAACGTTGGTTTTCAACAGAGAAGAATCGCAATGTATCGATTTCATCGCCAAAGAACTCAATTCGAATCGGATGTTCACTATTAACCGGATAAATATCTAAGATATCCCCGCGCACGGCAAAATGACCACGTTGTTCCACCTGGTCTACACGTTCATATCCAATTGTGACAAGCTGTTCAAGAGCTGTATCGCGTTCAATCGTATGATTCAAAGAAAAATGTAACGATTGACCTTTTAAATATTGTGGAGCTACTACATACTGTGTAACCTCTTCTGCGTTCGCTATAACTACAGCAGGTTCTTGCCATGCTAGCAAAGCTAAGGCACGCATTTGTGCACCTTGGACCTCAAGACTGCGCGCTACAGTTGTAAAGTCCACATGATCAGTTATAGGAAATGATAGGACTGGAATATTAGGCCAAAAAAAGGCTAAATCTCGTTCCCACATCTCTTTATGATCCTTATCATGGACTACGATAACTACAGGCTTTGTAAGGCCGGTAGCAAAAGCTTGGTTTAAGAGGAAACTCTTTTGAGAACCACTAAGACCATATATGACTGACTTTCCTTTCCGCTGAAATGCGTTTAGCCCATCCACAAAGGATGGGTTCTGTGAAAGCAGCTTAGTTAATGTATTATCCATACTGCACCATATAGTATTACTATGATTATATTAATTAAATAGTTCTAACTAATTTATTATAACATATTACGAAGTAGTTAATTTTGTACTTAATTGTAAAAGCTTTAATACTATATCCATAAAAACACCTAATTTTAGGTAAAAAAAATAGCACCTCAAAAGGTGCAATAAAGTTGGTGCGGGAGAAGGGACTTGAACCCCCACGCCGTAAGGCGCCAGATCCTAAGTCTGGTGCGTCTGCCAATTCCGCCACTCCCGCGTCTCAACTGAAATAATAATATCACGTATAGAATGCATCGTCAATCATTTTTTTAGAATTAACGTAAATTTCATGTTTCCCCTTTGAATAATCACTTCTATTTAGCCTTATATATTGTCACTTAGACATAAATAGTGATGTAAATAGTAACACTAATCAAATAGTAAAACAAAAAAGAGACTGACCCAGAATCCGAACTACTAGAATCCTGGGTCAGCCTCTTTTTTAGGATGATGATGAATAAATGCATGCCCTACATTTACCATAAAATATATTAACAGTCATAACATATGTCATGCTGGTAATACCAAAAGGTATTTTCACCACGACCATGCCATCGACATTAAGGTCTTCTGAATACAATCAAAATCATTTATGATAAAAATCGTATAGAACTAAAAAATCCTTTTTACGGGTACGTAAAAAGGAGCTACTAACTTCTCCTCCCTATCTCTCGTAGGTCAAATGGTGAATGTTGAATAGGCAGTTCTCCTGACTCGGCGTCATCGCTTATCTAGCCTTCCCAGTTTCCCAGTGACTTAATTTAGACTCGCTCGACCATACAGTGGCGGGACCGTGCTGGCATTTAACCAGCTTCTCTATTATGCTTCTCAGCACCTATTCCCAAATATGATGTTTTCTATGAATTAATATTAACACCGCTATCGTATTAAGTCAATTTATTTTTGTAATTTTATTTACAATTTTACTGTCCATTAATTTATACATATATAAACATGAGTTATACACTATTTGGATATCTTCACTGCTTTTACTTTTTCATCTCTTATTCATCTATTGCCATATATGATATTTTTAATTACAATATAAAGGTATCTAAAAATAGGAGGAACCTATGTATATCGGAGATTTCATTAAAGAATATCGGGAAGCCAATGGTGTATCCATTGAAGACTTTTCCACAAAAGCAGGCTTAACAGTTACAGAAATTGAAGCCTTAGAAAATAACTTACAAGAAGATGGTACTGTAATACCAGTTGCGATGCGACAAATCAAAGGTATCGCCGCAGCTATGAGTGTACCAATGCCTGTAGTTATGGCTCAGATTCCTTCCGATCAAGAATTAGTTGTCCATGTAGTAGCTGAGTCTGATCAGCCACATGCAAAATAATAAGGAGAATAAATGAAGCATAGTTTATTAATTGCAGCAGCTTTCACAATCTTAGGCATCCTGCCCTCTCAAGCAGTCAATATTGCTGACTTAGAGAATGCAAGAGGTTATGCCTACTTATATCGTATGAATGGTCAAAACTATTACGCAGAACAACGCGTTAAAGTTATCGCTGGTGAAGGTAATAAATTTGAAATTATTGGTCGCACCTATAGCCATCAAGGGGCTCAATATTATATGACAGAGTATATAAATCATTATTACTTTAATCAAGATGCTGACACAATTCAATGGGTTCAAGAACAACGTAATATTATTGATGCTCGTACAGGCAAAGTATTACGCGAAGAAAAACGCCCTAAAGCTAAATTAATTACCTTAAAACCAGATACATATGGTTATATGCAAGCTATCTACTGGAGAGATCTTGCTATTGCTGCAGGGCAGTTAAAATAAAGGAATTTATTTTAGCTTAAGTCTAATTAAATTTAAAACTCTGAAACCAAAAGACTCTACACAATTATGTGTAGAGTCTTTTTAATAGATAAATAGTTTTCAATTTTAAATAAATAAAAAAGCATCACATTACTGTGATGCTTTCATTTGGTGACCCAGAAGGGATTCGAACCCCTGGCCTTTTGATTCGTAGTCAAACGCTCTATCCAGCTGAGCTACTGAGTCATATACTTGGTACTCACTTATATTAACATAATGCTTACATCTATGCAAGTATTTTTTTAATATTTTTTGAGTAATTTTATGGACATGCGACCCGAAGGCCGCACTCCAAAGTTTGGCAGGGGCAGTAGGACTTGAACCCACAACCAACGGTTTTGGAGACCGCTACTCTACCAATTGAGCTATACCCCTATGTTCATCAAGCTGTACTTAATACTTGATTAGTTTAACAAAAATTAGATACTATGTCAAGAAATAAAGCATCTATAAATAATGAAATAATAGTGAATTTAAAAGGAAAAAGAGCCCTTTTTCAAGGGCTCTTCTGTCTACCTAACTTTTACCTTTATATATACGGGAGATAGTATATATAATTAGAGAGTTTTGTATATGTATTGTTTTGTTTATACACAGGGAGAGTATTGTTGTGTATTTAAGTGTTGTTTTATGTGTTGTATTGTTTTGTGTTGT
>JAGZGB010000138.1 GCA_018367495.1 Veillonella sp.
TAGGCATCATCTTGCCCGGCCTGATATTACTCATTTATGTATGCGCTCGCTATATAGTCCATAGAAAAGATGAAAGTTATCAGCTTTCAAAGGATATTAAATTACTATTTAATCCCTTAGGACTATTAGCCTTTATAGCGATAGCTAGCCCTTGGTATATCGCTATGTATTCCATTCACGGTGAGCAGTTTATTTCCGGATTCTTAGGTCTACACAATGTAGATCGAGCTCTTATATCTGAGCATCCTAAATTTAATGTATGGTATTACTATCTATTAATTGTACCCCTTTCACTATTACCATGGACACCTGTAATAGTCTATCATTTAAAAGATCTTAACTGGAAAGATGATTTTGATCTATTAGGTATTATATGGTTTATAGTTATAGTTCTATTCTACTCTCTAGTAGCTACAAAGTATCTAACCTACACATTACCTGCCATTATCCCTTGTATAATATGGGCGGCTGTAAAAATTTGTGAATTAGTTACTGACAAAGAAACCGGTGAATTTACTCAATCATTCAAAAAGTTTAATTATTTAATTACCCTACCACTAGGTATTTACTACATGATTTTTACATTTACTACAGCTTTTGATAAAAGTCTTGATAGTAAACCGTTAATCGTAGGTTCCTTTATTATAGTATGTATGATTTTAATCGGTCGATACTACATAACATCATTTTTTAAACTAGCAATATATGCTTTAGTTCCACTAATTACTTTATACTCAGCTATTACAATTACAGTACCACCAATATTATTTAATCAATCTGGTTTACAGTTTAGAACGTTCATCGAAGATACATCAAAACCAATATATGTATATGGCAGTTACTATACTTCTATTGTATATTACATGGATACTATACCCACCCAAGTTTTCGTAGATACAACTGATGATTCTATATGGACCGAAGGCAAAACATTAATGCCTACCATAACTAAAGAAACATTTTTAAGTAATACATCAAATAATCGCGGTGCCTATGTCATCGTTCCTAAAAAATATGATAAGGATTTCTCTAATACATTACCGTATCCAAAAGCCAAATTAGTTAACAAAACAAAACTCGCATCAATTTATAAACTCCAATAGAAAAAGGCGTACCCTATGGGTACGCCTTTAATATAGCTAGAATTATTTCAATTCTACGGATGCGCCAGCTTCTTCTAATTGAGCTTTCAAAGCTTCAGCAGCTTCAGCAGCTACGCCTTCTTTAACAGGTGCAGGAGCGCCGTCAACGATAGCTTTAGCTTCTTTCAAGCCAAGACCAGTTGCTTCACGAACAACTTTGATTACGTTGATTTTAGATGCGCCAGCATCTTTCAAGATTACGTCGAAGGAATCTTTAGCAGCGCCGCCTTCAGCACCACCAGCAGCTGCTACAGCTACAGGAGCTGCTGCAGTTACGCCAAATTCTTCTTCAATTGCTTTTACAAGATCATTAAGTTCAAGAATAGTTGCTTCTTTCAATTCAGCAACGATGTTTTCAATGTTCAATGCCATTTTAGTTTTCCTCCATAAAATAGTTTATTGTATCAGTCTTAAGCGACCAATTGATAATGCGCAGAAATTATTATTCTGCAGCTTCTGCAGGTTGAGCGTCTGCAACAGCTTTGACAGCGTATGCAACGTTGCGAACAGGCGCTTGCAATACGGAAAGCAACATGGAAAGCATGCCTTCGCGGTTTGGAAGACTTGCAATTGCTTTAACACCAGCAGCGTCCATAACTTCGCCTTCAACGATACCAGCTTTAACTGTTACAACTTCTTTCTCAGTAGTTTTGATGAATTGTTCGATTACACGAGCAGGTGCAACAGCATCTTCTTTAGAAGTAGCCAATGCAGTTGGACCTTCTAAATGCTCAGCGAAACCTTCAAGATTCAATTCATTTGCAGCAATACGAGTCAAAGTATTTTTGATTACTTTATATTCAACACCTTCAGCCAACATTTTGCGGCGAAGATCAGTTGCTTGCGCAACAGTCAAACCAGTGTAACCAATCAATACAGCGCCTTTTGCTTCAGAAAGAGTTTCTTTCATTTGAGCAACGATTGCTTTCTTTTGTTCAGTGACAGCCATTAGATTACCTCCTTGTAGATTTTTTGGTGCTCTATGTACTATCTTAGCGTAAAAAACGACCCCATCGCACGCGATGAGGTCGAACTAGTCCTAGATTGTTCTAGTGTCAGCCTCAGCGGGCGGATTTCCATCCATTATACATACCAGCCGTCTACAGCTAAGAGACATATGTAATTATTGCTCTTTTGCAACAGTGCTCAATTTGAACACGTTCAAAGGCACACCAGGGCCCATTGTAGCGGACAATGTTACAGATTTAATGTATTGACCTTTAGCTGCTACAGGTTTAGCCTTGATAATAGTATCAACGATTGTACGGTAGTTGTCAAGTAATTTTTCTTCATCGAAGGACGCTTTACCGATGGAGCAAGAGATAATACCTGCTTTATCAGTACGGTATTCGATTTTACCAGCTTTGATTTCGTTTACTGCACGAGCAACGTCTGGAGTTACTGTACCAACTTTAGGGTTTGGCATCAAGCCTTTAGGACCCAAGATTTTACCAAGACGGCCAACTTGACCCATCATGTCTGGTGTAGCAACTACTACGTCG
>JAGZGB010000139.1 GCA_018367495.1 Veillonella sp.
ACTGGCATATATATCAAAAAGCAATAGACTTACTTGTATCAAATGTTATAAACCATTGCCAAAACTTAAAGAAAAACTTCATGTATATACGAAAGATAATTTTGATAAATCTATCTATCAATGCTTTTATAGTCAATATATTATCAAAGCGTATCTTTATTAATTACTCATATAAATAAGATATAAATTCATGTTAAAAGCACCCCGCCATCAACATTTAACTAACGACATTGGTCAACGTGATTTACATGACCACCTTATGCAAGTCATTGCAATCATGAGAATTTCCAAAAACTGGAGTGATTTTATGAATAATTTTGAGAAGGTATTTGTTAACTTTGTTCAAGATAAGATAGATTTTGACAGTACATTTTAGTGTTAGTTTATAGAATATAAATAAAATGCCCCCATTACATACTGCATACAATGGGGGCAAATTATTTTATTCTTTTGGTGGCAAAATGGTGGCAAAATTGTGTTATAATTCGTTACAATTCGTTATAATTCCAACTCCATAATATCATTATAAACCTTTATTTTTACTGTGTTTGTTGTGGTTCGTTACAATTTGTTATAATCTGTGATAGTTGTATGTATTGGTGGCGGAGAGGGTGGGATTCGAACCCACGGCCCCTTGCGGAGTCACTGGTTTTCAAGACCAGCTCCTTAAACCACTCGGACACCTCTCCATAACGGTACTATTATATCAAATTGACCTAATAATAAGCAATAACGTAATACGTAAAGAAGCAATAATATAATACATAAGCAAGCAAAAAAGCCGACTTGCAGCCAGCTTTTTCATTTGTATTTAACATTTAGTATTGCCCTAATCTTTTAGTTATTTGTCATATATGCTAGAATAGGTCTTTTTTCCACATGCCTATGATAGCAATGATGGAACACACCACGGAAATACCTACTACTTCGTAGAATCCATTCGGATCATCCTGGAACGGCAACGCCACATTCGTTCCCCACAGACTGAATATGATTGTGGGCACCGCCAAAGTAATCGTAAGGGCCGCCAACATTTTCATAACCATGTTGAGGTTGTTAGAGATGATAGATGTGAAGGCGTTCATCATGTTCATCAAGATATTGGAATACATTTCAACCATCTCGATGGCCTGTTTATTCTCGATGATAACGTCCTCTAGTAAATCTTCATCCTCTTCGTACATCTTGAGCAAATGTCTATAAGTGCTGTGACCACGCAAGCGCAATAGGCGTTCCATAACAGTTCCATTCGTACGCAACGCAGAGGTAAAGTATGTCATGGATTTCTGTAATTCCAATAGTTGGAAGAAGTCTTTATTCTTCGTTGTATGACGCAACTGAACTTCAATATCGTCGGTACGGCGATTAATTTGTTGCAAATAACGTAAGAACAATGTGGCTGTACGGTACAAGATTTGGAACAAGAACCGCGTCTTTTTATATGTATAGAATGTAGACAGTTGGTTTGAAATGAACGGATACAACACCTCGGATTCTTCAAGACATACAGTAATGAAGAAGTCAGGCGTCAAAAAGATACCGAGCGGCACCGTATCGTACATATCATTACCGCGAAGCGCAGGAATGTTGATAACCACGAAAATATAGTTGTCCTCTAACTCCACGTGAGAACGTTCTTCCATATCGAGGGCGGTCTTTAAAACGTCCGTTGGAATTTCCGTCAAAATATTGATGAGGGACAACTCATCGGGGTCTGGGTTCACCAAATTTACCCAAGAACCTTTTGTGGCATCTGATACAGTGCAGTCCGAAACTAACTCTTCTTCTATGTGTTTGTACACCGTGATCATGCTATCCCTCCTTTCAACGAACATATAGTAATCATCTAATAAATTATATACTATTTTATAGCTATTATTCAATTCAATTGTGAAAGTTTTGTTTATGTAGTATATACATAAATCACTTTATGTCTATTAACAATGCACAATTGTATATGTTAAAAGCATCTCAAAACATCCTTTTATCAAATCTACCAAAAAATCTAGCGAGCACATAGATTAATAAAGCTGCTAAACTAAAAAATCCACCAAAAGATTAAACCACTAAAACTTACAGTGAGTAAGTATGCAAACAAATAATCAGCAATATATCATTAGGTTAAATCTTATAAAAATAACCTCTATACTAGCTTATCGCTAATATAGAGGTTATTTGTTTTATCCTACTCTGTCAAATCAGAATCATGTCATTTGTTATATTTCTGCATTAATCTATAAGATTACTTTCACCAAATTAACGGCGCAAGATACGAATAGAGTTCAAAATACAAAGAATGGATACGCCAGTATCACCGAATACCGCCCACCACATGGATGCATAGCCCATAAGGCCTAGCGCCATGATAAGAATTTTAACGGCAATAGCGAATACTACATTTTGCCAAGCAACACGCAATGTTGCTTTGGACAAGTCTAGGATATGTGCAATGGCAGTCAAGGATGGACGCATGAACACAACATCTGCCGCCTCGATAGCCGCATCAGCACCACTACCCATCGCGCCACCTACATCAGCACCTGCAAGTACTGGAGCATCGTTGATGCCATCCCCTACGAACATAGTTGGACCATATTCAGAGCGAATATCTTGTACAAC
>JAGZGB010000140.1 GCA_018367495.1 Veillonella sp.
ACAAGTAAGTAATATTTTCATTCCTAATGATTCCTTACGCCGCCGTTTCATCAAAGAAATCGACCGTGCTGGTTATAGCCAATTGAACACGATGGGGATTGTGGGCTGTGAAGGGGCCTACAAAGTAGGAGCTCCTTGGCTTGATGAATTGAAAGAATATATTCAAGATAATATTCAATTCACCATCGACTATATAGCAAAATATATGCCAAAAATCCATGTGTATCGGCCTGAAGGGACATATCTCATGTGGCTAGATTGTTCTCAATTGCCGCTGAGCCCTAAAGAGCGAGATGAATGGATCGTTAATGATGCCAAGTTATGGCTCGATACGGGTTCTATGTTTGGCATCGATGGGGAGGACTTTGAACGCATTAATGTTGCTTGTCCTCGTAAAATATTAGAAGAAGGGCTCGAATCTTGGTGCCGTGCCTATGAGGCTAAGGGCTTTTAATTAGATTAGGTTATCAAATTGTAGAATATGTAGAGGTGACATTATGCCTATTAAAGTAATAAAAAATTTACCGGCCATAACGAAATTAGCTCAAGAGAATATTTTCGTTATGGATACTGAGCGGGCGGAAAATCAACAAATCCGACCTTTGCAAATTTTGCTTGTCAATTTGATGCCTACTAAAGAAGTGACGGAGACGCAAATCTTGCGTGCTCTCAGTAATAGCCCATTGCAAGTTAATTTAACATTATTACACACCGCATCTCGTAAGGCTAAAAATACAGATGAACAATATTTAGAAACTTTCTATCGCACTTTTGATGAGGTAAAAGACCAGTTCTTTGACGGTATGATTATTACCGGTGCTCCTGTAGAGTTAATGCCTTTTGAAGAGGTAGACTATTGGTCTGAACTCGTAGAAATCATGAACTGGGGCGAAGAACATGTATATTCGACTTTCTATATATGTTGGGGAGCTCAAGCTGGTTTATATCATCACTTTGGTATTAACAAATCTATTATGGATGAGAAATTATTCGGTGTTTACGAACACGATATTTATAATGATCGACCAGTGCTCATGCGTGGATTTGATGAAAAGTTTTGGATGCCACATTCTCGTCACACTACAGTTTCTTTGCAACAAATTAAGGAAAATCGTGACTTGGAACTTTTGGCTGGGTCTGAACCAACAGGTGCTGCTATCGTTCGTAGTTTAGATAATAAGCATATCTTTGTATTTGGTCATGCCGAATACGATTGGGACACACTTAACCGTGAGTACGTGCGGGATATCAAAAAAGGTATGGATATTGCAGTTCCTGAAAACTACTTCCCGGATAATGATCCAAAACAACGTCCCATCGTGCGCTGGCGCTCTGTAAGTACACTATTATTTACAAACTGGTTGAACTACTATGTATACCAAGAAACACCGTACATCATTGAACAAATCCAAAAAATGAAATTTGAACGGGATAAAAATTTAGGCGCTTACATCTAAATGTAAGTACTTATTTCTAATCTATTGATAGTAATATGTACCCCTAATTACTTCTACCATCTCTTAAGGGAGCTAGTTCTTTGGAAGTAATTAGGGGATTTTATTTCTCATAAATGACTTAGTTCGCTTTAGCGGTTTTGGTAAAAGTTTTTATCGTCCTTTGCTTACCATAGTTTAAAGTTATGGAGAAGACCATATAAAAAATAGTAGACATATTTTTTAAAACATAGTACTATACTAGGCATAAAGAATGAACTCAATTCACAGTTAATATAAAGGAGTTGTTATAATGAGCAAACAATACAGATTTGAAACATTACAATTACATGCTGGTCATACCGTGGATCCAACAGGTTCTCGTGCAGTACCTATTTACCAAACTACATCTTTCGTATTTAAAGATGCAGAAGAAGCAGCAGGCCGTTTTGCATTGACTAATCCTGGTGGTATTTACTCTCGCCTTGGCAATCCTACTACAGATGTATTGGATGCTCGAGTGGCAGAACTTGAAGGCGGTGCAGCTGGTATCGCAGTAGCATCTGGTTCTGCAGCGGTTACGTACTCTATTTTAAATGTAGCAGATGCTGGTGATAATATTGTTGCTGCATCCACATTGTATGGTGGTACTTATAATTTGTTTACTGCTACATTGCCTCGTTTGGGGATTCAAACTAAATTCGTAAATCCGGATCATTTGGAAGAATTTGAAGCAGCTATCGATGAAAAGACTAAAGCCGTTTATATCGAATCTATTGGTAACCCTGGTATTAATCTTATCGATGTACAAGCCATAGCTGATATTGCACATAAACACAATATCATCTTGATTGTAGACAATACATTTGCATCTCCATACTTATTCCGTCCATTAGAACATGGTGCTGACGTAGTTGTACACTCTGCTACTAAATACCTTGGTGGTCACGGTACAACATTGGCTGGCGTAGTTGTAGAATCTGGTAAATTCGACTATAAAGGTTCTGGTAAATACCCTGGCTTCTCCGAAGGTGACGAACACTACAATGGATTAGTATTTGGTGATTTGCCAATCCCATTCACTGTAAAAATTCGTGCTCAATTACTTCGTGATACTGGTGCATGCATTACTCCACTTGCAGCATGGCAAATCTTACAAGGTATTGAAACATTGTCCTTGC
>JAGZGB010000141.1 GCA_018367495.1 Veillonella sp.
TTATCTTGATTAGCCGTAGAGGTTACTTCTAGTTTGCCATCCTTGTTGACCACTAGCCAAGCCCAGCCAGAGCCAAATCGTGTTGCCGCCGCTTGGGAGAAGCTTTCAACAAAAGCATCATATCCGCCTAAATCAGCATCGATAGCATCCTTCAAAGGGCCTTGCAATTTAGATGTATCAGGTTTTGTCATGATATCCCAAAACATGGTGTGGTTTTTATGACCCCCACCATTGTTGATAACCGCTTGACGGATATCCTCTGGCACATTGGCAATATCGCCGAGAATACAATCTACGCAACCATAGGCAAGATCCGGGTATTTAGCGATGGCTGCATTCAAATTATTAACATACGCTTGGTGATGCTTATCATGATGCAGTTTCATCGTCTCTGCATCGATAACAGGTTCTAGATAATCATAAGCATATGGTAATGGTGCGAGTTCGAAAGGTTTCATAATAGTCCTCCTTTTAATTAGGGCACGAACGATATCTTAACTAGTATCGTTCTTGTGAAAGCGATTCGATGCACCTGCATCGGTATTTCATTGATATGAATTATCATTCTTTGCATATTGTACTATCTATATAGATAAACGTCAATATATGACCAACATTTATTACAGAATATCAATATATTCGCTATTCAAAGCCTTATTCATGCTACGAACAGCACAGAATTTACCACACATACTACAAGTTTCACTATGCCCCTCCTCTGGAGCTCGGCTTTCACGAATATTGCGAGCACGTTGAGGATCAAGTGCACACGCATATTGCGCCTCCCAATCTAGTACGCGTCTAGCATCAGCCATCGCATCATCCTTATCACGGGCACCTGGTATGCCACGTGCTATATCCGCTGCATGGGCTGCTATTTTGAAAGCCATAATACCTTCTTTCACATCGTCTGCATTAGGCAATGCCAAATGCTCTGCCGGCGTTACATAACAAAGAAAGGACGCCCCATGCATGCCCGCCACAGCACCACCAATGGCAGCTGTTATATGATCATAGCCAGGTGCAATATCTGTCACCAATGGGCCTAACACATAAAACGGAGCTCCGCCACATAGCGTTTCCTCAATTTCCATATTCGCTTGAATTTGGTTAAGTGGCACATGACCTGGGCCTTCAATAATCACTTGCACACCTTTAGCTCGAGCGCGTTTAGTCAATTCACCAAGTCGTACCAGTTCTTCAATTTGACATACATCCGTAGCATCTGCTAAACAGCCTGGTCGACAAGCATCACCCAAAGAAATAGTTACATCATACTCACGGCAAATATCTAAAATATCATCAAAATGTTCATAGAATGGGTTTTCCTTACCCGTCATGCTCATCCATGCAAAGATAAGACTACCACCACGGCTAACGATGTTGAGTCTACGTTTATGCTTTTTAATTTGCTCAATAGTTTGACGCGTAATACCACAATGTAAGGTTACAAAGTCCACCCCATCCTCTGCATGGAGACGGATAGTATCTAAGAAATCCTCAGCAGTAAGTTCTGCCAAATCCCGTTGATGATGTATAACGCTGTCATATACTGGTACAGTACCAATCATGGCTTTACATTCGCTAGTTAATTTTCGTCTAAAAATACGTGTATCACCATGAGTAGATAAATCCATAATCGATTCAGCACCAAGTTGAATCGCCCAATTTACCTTTTCTATTTCACTATCATAATCGGTAACGTCTCTGGATGTGCCAAGATTCACATTTATTTTCGTGCGCAATGCTTTACCGATGCCCTCTGGATCGATACAAGTATGATTCTTATTACAGGGAATAACAACTTGTCCTAAAGCAACTAGCGCTCGCAATTGCTCTACATCCATGCGTTCCTTTTCTGCTACAATTTTCATCGCATCCGTAACAAAGCCTTTTTGTGCGGCTTCCAATTGAGTGTAAAACATAATATGTCCTCCTATTGAATAAAACCTTTTAGCTTTGTACACAAGAAAAAGGGTATCGATATAATATGATCGATACCCTTGAATGGTTTTGCGTGCTTCCTACGCGGGCATGATCCCGATCAGGTCAAAGGTCAGGTGCTAACAGCCCTTTCTCAGCCTATCTCATAGGCTCCCTTGCATACTCTGCTATGTAATTGTGTATAGCATATCACTATTTAACTAATATTTCAATCTATACCTCTATTACAAATCATTAGCTACTTCAATCTGACATTGACGCATAGTTAATAATGCTGCTTCATGGCTTTCCTCAGTAACTCCTGCACAGCAATTAGGATCTACATGAATAGGAACCTCTGGCAAGCCAGCTTTCAACAATATGGCATTCGACACAACGCACACATCTGTGCAAACACCGACTAAGGTTATGCTTTCAATAGGCTCTGCTGCATTCATACCTTGCAAGCGCGTAACCAATTCAGAGGATCCAAAATTAGGTTTATCAATGATAAAGTACGGATGGATGGTATTGCGTTTTTCTGCGGCCGTAATGAGGCTCTCCATA
>JAGZGB010000142.1 GCA_018367495.1 Veillonella sp.
GAAACTATTGCCATTAGCTTCGCAAAAGAATCCTTTTTGATAGCTTTTACAATTGCTATATCTATCGTAATTGTAAAACATATAAAACCACCACGAATCCAAAAAAACACTTATAAATAATATAACCTTATAACAAATTCATGTAAATGAAAGCATTTACAACGTAATTTCCAAATCTATTACCTGTAAAAATATGATATATGTCACGTTTATGAAGCGGTACTTTCACGTAGATGCGCCATCAAAACTGTATTTCCTTTGGGTAAAAGCATTCTGTAATAGTTTACTAACTATATAATTTACTTGCACAATAAAAGAGGTTCCTATAAGTCACTACTGTGACCATTAGGAACCTCTAATCTATTTACTTTTATAATTGACGGCATTATATTGAACTTGAGGCCTCTAAATGGGTCCAGCCTTTGCTATTCGTGGCGTGAAAAACGGCCCGACATTGAGAGTCAGACCGTTTCTTCAATTTTAAAAATCAGAAGCGAAGGCTGGCGTCCAAACCATTTATGCCTCACTTTGATATAAATTATATCATATCTAAACAGGGAAAGGAGTCTCATACGGTTTCTTTTTTATTTTTAAGCATAATGAACCTAAGAAAAAAATAATATGCAAACTAAGCTTCACTGTCGTCAATATAAATATGTACAGAATTTGCTGGCCCCGCTAAACTACGGCCGATTTCAATCGTCATAGGTCCATACTTTATAAAGGATCTATTATTCTTATCATTAATTATATGTGGCATAGTATAGAAAAATAAATTCATTATCTTACTAAAGTCATTTATAATTTGTTCCTTACCTAACAACAAAATAGATTCTTGATTTTTTCTTTGAAAATGTACACAGCACTCATCAGCAAGTGAATCATAAAAAGAATACTCATCTACATATCCAGTTTCTAACCAAATACTAATGGCCGTAAGCCAATCCAAAAAATCAACAGGCTTCTTATAAAAAATGTAATCTATAGGAGGAGAATTATTTTCAGCACGATGTTTATCAAGTCTAAAACTCGGAATATTATTACTAACAATAATTTTGTTAATAAAATTATTTGAATCTAACTCAATAAACATACCTATAGCATAATTGTCTATTTCATTGTATGCAATAGCGAGCCCTCTTTCACCTTCATAAAAAAACTCTTTTTCGTTGGTTCCCTCACTAAGTGTCATCATATGTGCATACACAGCTAAATTATCATCTCTGGTCCTTTTTGCCATTGAATTTAGAAAATCATATACTTCTATCTTTCCATTTTTTAATATATTCCTCTCAACATTAATATACTGACAATTATCTGCCAACAAATTATTAATCCCCTTAAAATCAGCATATTCTAATGCAGATTTAAATATTAATAACACATGATTTACATTCATCTAGGACACCGCTTTCAATAAAAGAAAAACTGATTATTAGCGCCTTAATTACTGAATTGGATACAATAAAATAAATCATACCACTTGCATCTCATAATAATTTCATTATATAGTAAGAATTTATTAAAATAAATCTATAAAATCCAAAATTCAGAAAGATAGATAGGGCTTTTTTACTATAAGATAAAAATAAGGATTAGATAAACCAAACATCCTCTTGATACATATTACCAGTGTCAGATAATGTTGCATCTGTAATTAATTTTCGTAACTGCACCTTGGTATATGCACCATTATCTAAGGGATAGTGGATTGAATTTTGGTACTTAAAACTGTCATCATAAGTAATAAACATCAATATACCCTGTCGATTATCTAATTCAAGATCTAGTAATAAACCTGGCATACCATCATTCCAAACAAAGGAATGGCTACCTTTGGTAATCTTTGGGGATCCAGGAAATCCAAAGAACTCAGCAGTCTTATTATCTAGTTTATGTAACAGATCAATTTCGTCAAATGAACTAAATATACCCTTTTCCAAATTATTCGCAGGGTCAATCAAAATTTGTTGCCTTATATCTTTATCAACTGTGAAAGTCACACCATCTATTTTAACATTAGGGTTATTTTCTTTAACGGCTGTTTTAGGAACTCTAAAAGAATATTTCTTATAGTTTTCTACTCGGCTATAGTCATCTAAATCTTGAAGAGAATGAATTGAAGGCAATACATAATTAGCCATTATTTTATTAATATCATTTGATGTGACACTCTCCGTTACACGAGGATACAGAATAACATTATATGCTTGCTTAGGATGCTTACTCAACTCAAAATTTAAAGCAATAATGTCCATATCTACAGCACCAGTAAGAGTTATTTTTCTCCAGTAACTTTTACTAAGACCATCATATTTAAAAACCATATCTGTTTTATCAGGAGAATATGGCATTTTATTTTCAATAATAGCAGTAACAATCATTGGGGACTGAAATAAATAACCAGCCGCTGCATCTGGAAAATCACTTAATGCCTCTTTTTGTACTACACTAAATGGTAATGTTACTGATAGGCCGCCCTTTTTATT
>JAGZGB010000143.1 GCA_018367495.1 Veillonella sp.
CTATTAACATTTCCTTTTGTATCAATATAAGTAAAAACATACTGTTCATCAGATTGGATAATATTGAATTTTGCCAATTCCAATTTTTGTTGTTTTTTCCAAGAACAGAGTAAATCAGTTAGTTCAATAGGAATATGGAAAGTTGTCCTTTTATTTCCCTTAGTTGATTTTGGATTTTTATACTTGTCCAAGGCTTTCACTAACTGAATTTCTTGTTTCTTTAGGTTAATGTGTTTCCATTGCAAAGCGTAACTTTCGGATTTCCTATCTCCTAAGAAAAAAGTTGTATAGAATAACACATAATCTTTGAATAGGAGCTTGTCGTTTTCTAAATCTTCTTCAAAAGCGGTGAACCATGCTTGAAGTTCTGATTGTGACAGATATAAATCTTCATCATTTTTACTCTCTTGTAGTTTAATTTTTTTAGTTGCCTTAATACGGCTAATTGTTTTAGAGAGACGATTAGTTTCGATATATTCCAATTCCTCAGCCCAATCAAAAATAGAATTAACGTAACTTCTAATGACTTTGAAGTTTGCATATTCTTCTGCCTTTTGTGTCAAAAGGTTCAAGATAACCTGTTTATTTTGATTGAGAAAATCAATGGAATAATTACCAAGCAAGGGTAGGATATGTTTTCTAAAGACAATTTCGGTACCGTCAATAGTAGCTTGTGAAGGTGGTTTTGTGGTAGATGTTGTTTGACCTGCTTTATAGGATTCCCACCAAACATTGTGATAAAAATCGGAAAAGAGGATTGAGCCATTTGTTTCCAATTTGGTTGATTCTCCGCTTAAAATTTTATCAATCTTGTTTTGTAATTCAAGTTCGTATTTTTTAGCCTCACTCCTTAATTTGAAACGTTTTTCAATCACTTTTTTATTAATTCCCAATGAGGATTTGACTTCTTCTGGGACATAGATACGTAAGCGATAAGTTCCGTTTTTAGTTTTTGTAATTGACATAGTATTCTCCTTTTTTGAATTGAGCTAGAAAAATACCGTGGCTTCATTATATCAGGCCACGGTTAGAATGCTACTGATTTTGTAACCAGTGATTAAGTTCGGCTCTATCAAATCGGACAGTTTTTCCAACTCGAATAACTGGTAACCCCTTTTTTATCCAAGAATCAAGCGTATTATTGGCAATTCCTAGATACTTACAAGTTTGTTGTTTGTTCAAGAAGGGACTTTCAATGTTGTTACTATCCAATTTATTTTTTATTTCGTTTTCTATAAGCTGGCTAATTAACAGTTGTAGCTGATGAATTTGTTCGTCTGGTAAAATCACTTGCATAGTCTTTTTTGTCCTTTCATGATATAATGTTAGCGATTATTATTTCTAAGGCGATTTGTTTACGGCAAGTCGTCTTTTTGTATGCCCCAAGTGTTGGAGCTCTGGTGTTCACGGACATATTGTTCAATCTCCTTTTCATCGCTGTTAGTAAATTTCGATAATCCCAACTTTAAGAGGTCTTGGAGAAATTGGTCTGCTCTTTCAAGTGTGGTTGCCTCATATTTAGCCACATAGAGTTTGGCTAAAGTCTTTGAGACCTGTTTTTCCGTCCATTGTTCTGACTGTCTAAGCGTTGGCTTGGTACGTTCAATACTCAAGCGAGTTTTGGTTTCCGTCTGGAGGTAATCAAGCCACCATTTGACCGGCTGTCTTCTGCGCTTATTGGTGTCCTTGTCATTAGGTCTGACAAAGCGGTAGTGTCCGTTGATAGCTTCAAAGTAAATGGCTGTCAAAGGTTTTTTAAGGTATATTTGTTGAGCAATGATATTAGCTTTGCCTTGCCAACAACGTAGCTCTGCTCTGACCCAAGAATGGGTCTCATCAGTGACTTTACCTTTTCCTTTTAGTTCCATGAGTTTGTTATAAACACACCATTGTTGACTTCCTCGTGCGCCTATGGTGACCGTCTCACCAACTCGTTCGCCCGTTTCAAGAATTGAACGCTCGTGATAGTCCATATATTGTGCTCTCGTGATACACAAGCCCCGTTTACAATAGGCATAGAGGGTTTGAACGGATAATGCTTTATCGTAGATGTCATTAGCTATATCTATTCGGGTAAAGTTGACCTGATAGCGGTACAGGCGTGTGACCAGAGCTACCCAGTTATTAACGTTACCTGCCATAAATTCCTCATATTGACGACAACCTTTTCCTTTAAGTTCCAGATAGACCCCCATGTTATCTAAGACTTGGTTAAAGTAAACCTTGATGTCTGAACAAGCATAATGGCGTTGATACTTGTTTATTCCCCAATCATTAAGCGCAAACTTATCTTGGGGAATGAGCAGTATTTCTTCCAAAACTTCCTCTGGTGGAACATCTTTAACAGTGACAGCGAAGTAGTCAATCCTCACGCTGTTGTCCATGTTTTATTACCAATGATTTTAAGGTCGTTTGCCTCTAGTTTTACGCCAGACCTGTTACTACGAGTCTTGTTCCAAATGAGACGGTCTTGAGGAT
>JAGZGB010000012.1 GCA_018367495.1 Veillonella sp.
TATCCTACATATGATGTAGTGCATTGGGTATTTAACAAACATACATATAGTAGAGAAGAGTTTTCCAAAGAATACAATAAAGAAGTAGAGAAATATGTAGATGATAATCAAGCAGATGACGATGATATATTAGAAGAACCTGAAATTTTAGTAACCTATGAAGCTTGGATTGAAAGTACAGACCAACTCTTTGATAATGAACGTGTTACCGATGAAGAGTTATTCGAAGAAGATAAAGAAGATGGTATGTGGCAAGTAGAAATTATGGCCCATCTTGTTGCAGATAATGGTACATATTTTACTAGAGAAGAATTGCTCTTTAAATTGCACAATTTGATGGCCAATAAAGAATTGGGCGATCATGTATTCTTTGAAGGCATCGAATATGAAGGACATGAATGTGAAGGGTATGGTCTCATAGATAACGAAGACGGTATACCTGTATTCTATACATGTTGTGGTAGCTAACTAATAGAGACATAATATATTAGCCCTTCGCTTATGCGAAGGGCTTTTGCTATATACTTAGAAAGTATATACTTCTGTGCTTTGGGCTACGTTATTTTATATAGCCTTCGTGTAAAATATTGAGAAAGTATTTTAGTAATTTTGAAATTGAAGCATTGATAAGATTGCTGCTTTTATGCTTGATGACATTCGAGAAATGTATGATGAATTTATTACTATAGATGATGTGAAAGAACGGATCGGTATCCCTCAAATTGATCCAGAGCTAGGTACTGTAACCTATTGTGAACAAACCATAAAAAAACTGTTTAACAAGGATGAGAATACTGAGCAGATTGAATATCTCGGTACTGATAAAGATGGTAATAAAATATATGAAGGTTACTATCATGAGTTTAAGGGAATTCCTTGGATTTTCAATAAAACTACTTATACTAGAGAAGAGTTCGATAAGGCGTTTTATGAATGCTTAGAAGAGCATAATGTTAATCCTGATACATTACCGCCATTAGTAGAGCCTGAAATTCTTGTAAGCTATGAAGCTTGGATTGAAAGTAAAAGTCAGCTTCACCCTAATGAATACTTGTACGAAGACGATGAATTAGAAGAATACGATAAAGAAGATGGTATGTGGCAAGTAGAAATCTATGCTCGCTTCAAAGCAGATAATGGCCAGTACTTTACTACTGAAGAGATTCTTTTCAAGATACATAACACAATGGCCAATAAAGAGCTCGGTGATTATGTATTCTTTGAAAACCTAGCCTATGATGATCACGAATTCGATGCTGACGATGCCGACGATGTTTCTGATGATGATGAAGGTACTCCTGTATTTGTCGTATGGCTTGGTAGCTAGTAAATAGCTGTTTTTGTTATAAATTATTGTTTTAAAATCAGTCAGTTATTGTTTTGTGTTGTTTGTTATTATTATGATAAGATGAGTTCATATACATATTAATGATATGGGGGAAGTGTATTGTATGTCTATGAGTATTGATCAGTTTTTATCATTGTCTGATGCTGAACAGTTACAAACTATTAAAGATCTTAATGATATCGGTCAAGAGGAAATCATTATCGATGTGTTGACGGGGGTTGGCATCGATAACTTATCTGTACCTTTATTAGGCGAGCTTGGTAGAGCCTATAACAATAACGATAAACCAGAAGAAGCTATTAAAGTATTTAAAGCCATCGATACAGAACATAGAGATGCAGTGTGGCATTATCGCTGTGCTTACTCTTATGGCTCTATTGCTTCTACTAATCATGAGGCTTATACATCAGAGAACATGCAACAGATGTTAGCTCTAGTAGATAGCGGTGTACAATTAGCGAATAAAGAAGATCGAAATGATATAAAGGAATACTGCTTTGAAGTCATGGATATGTGCCGTTTACAAATGGACTTTGAAAAATGTGAAGTTGACTATCCTGATTTATGCTTAAACTATAGCAAGTATATAGCCGAGAAAAAGAAGAAAAGAGAAGGTGTACCTCGTCAACGAACGATCACTGTAGAAGAAATTTTAGCTACAGATGATATGTGGACTATAAATGAGCCTGCCTATTGGACTATCAATATTTATGGTTCGTATGATGACTATTTAGAATCTGCAAAAGGGTTCACCGTAGAGCAAAGATATCTTAACGCTATATGCTGGTATTTCGCTGAGGTTAATAATGGTGGGCATCATCAGTTCTTCTATAACTCTACAGGCATTGTATGGGAAGATGCTCTTGCAGGGTTACGCCTCTTCAAGATGGATATACTAGCAGATAATTTACAATCTGTAATCGATTACTTTGGCGGTTCTGTTCCATTTGATAGAGAAGAACGATGGACCATTTTAAAAGATTGGGACGATGAAGTATTTGATTTCCTCGATAAAAAAGATGATGTATTATATGAATATGATGGAATTTATGAAGATACATTCGTACATGAACATCCAGAGTTATTTGTATTTGATGGGACCTATAAGGTTCCAGAATAAGCGTAGCAATGTAGTGTATAAAGGCTACTTTCACTAAGAATATACTATGTATTAGAGGTATTACATGTTAGATAAACAAGGCGTATATGATTGCCTACGTGAGCATCATATCGATTTTGAGATTACGGATCACGCACCGTTATTTAGTATGGATGATAAGCCCAATGTAGAGTTGCCATATCCTGAGTGGGATGCGAAGAATTTATTCATTCGAGACCATAAACGGGAACATTATTATTTGATTACCGTTCGTGGATCTAAGCGTGTGGATCTAAAACAGTTCCGTAAGGATCATAAGCTTAAAAAGATTTCCTTTGGTTCTGAAGAAGAACTTTGGGATATTTTGAAGATTAAACCAGGTCACGTATCTCCATTCTGTTTGCTCCACGATGAAGACTGTAAGGTACATTACTACATTGATGCGGATTATAAAGATAATCTAATTGGTATACATCCAAATCAAAATGATGCTACCGTATGGCTACAGGGAAAAGACTTAGTTAAACTTATTGAAGAACATGGTACAATAGTAGAATATATTACATTGTAATTTAGTCGAACTGGAGCATGTATGAATAGAAAATTATTAAAACGTATTCTTGTAACCTCTGCGATTGCGGTATTAGGTGTGAGCACGTCCTTTGCAGCGCTTGTTATGGAACGTGATGAAGGTTTAGACACAGCACCTAGTGTAGGCATGTATCGCTATGTAGTGCCTACAGAGTTACAGGGCACATATAACAGTGCAGGTGTTGCCAATCTAACAGCATCTATGGAGAAAGAACCTAATACATTATCTATGAATGTAGCCCATGTAAAAGGAAGTCCATCTGAGTCTTATGTAGTAGAGATTTATAAAGATTTAGCTGCTATTGAAACACATCGCAAATCTGATCATTATCAAGCCTTTGTTAATGAAGTAGGTTCTAAATTAACAAATCGTAAAATGTACGATGTACAATCTGTACTATTGTTTGAGAAAAAAGATGCTTTATCTATTGTCAATGATGGTAAAGCAGTAGTGACATTAACGGAGTTTACTGTGAATAGCAATGATATCGATACAGTACAACGTCAATACCAACTCGATATTGAACGAGCTGTGCGTGATGATGCGGGTTATAAGGCTGGCTATGTGCTTCGTGAAAGAAATGCAAAAAATCATTGGTATGTGATCCAAATTTATAGTGATCAAGAAGCCTTAACAAAACATTTGAATAGTCCTGGTTATCGGTTTATGATGAGCCAAATCCAAGGTAGTCTACAAAACGTTACTACAAAAGTACTAGATGGGGATATCCTCGTTAACCATGGTGGTCAAGCTTTTGTAAGACCTTAATATTGAAGAGTATATAATTACTGTAAAGTTACTGCTAGCATAAAATATATATGTTAGCAGTTTTTTACCATACTTTTTAAATTCATACAAATACTGTATCATTTAATAATGACATACAAAAGGTTATGAATGATTTGTTAGTTTAAGAAGGAGATAATGTACTATGAATTATAAATACACCTATGAAAGCCCATTAGGAACTATGGTTATGCTTGGTACATTATCATACTTAACAGATTTATTTTTTATTGATGAAGCTCATGCACTAAGTTTTGATGATACGGAGTATATAGAACAGGTAACAGGTCCATTTGAAGTAACCATTATGTGGCTAGACCAATACTTTAATGGTAAAAAGCCTTTTATTACACCACCAATTCAGCTAGAAGGAACAGAGTTCCGTAAGTTTGTGTGGTCTATATTACAAACAATTCCTTATGGTGAAACTACAACATATGGAGATATTGGCAAACAGATTGCACAGCAACAAGGCAAAGAAACATTCTCTGCTCAAGCCGTAGGCGGTGCCGTGGGCCATAATCCTATTTCTATTATAATTCCATGCCATCGTGTCATTGGTAGTAATGGTAAATTGACAGGCTACGCAGGAGGCATTGAACGTAAGAAGTATATGCTTGATCTTGAAGCAAAACATAAATAATGTGTGCTAGGTATGGTCATATATGATGAATATAATACTGAGCTAATATATGATAAATATAAAACTGAGTTAATATAAAAAGAGATTACAGTTGGTGATGGGATACGCCAATGTAATCTCTTTTTCTATATTTCTATTTCATTATATAAATTTGTTTTCTAGTGTACCGATACCGCTAATTGTAACGGCCACAGTATCTCCTGGTTTTAACCAAGAGTATTTACTTTCATTTTTACCTAATACTACACCACTAGGTGTGCCTGTAAAGATAATATCACCTTCTTGGAGTGTCATATAGGATGATAGAAAGGCAATAATGTCATAAGGTTTAAATATCATTTGGTCTAGTTTGGCTTGTTGACGTATTTCACCATTGACTGTTGTCGTAATGGTAGCACTTTCAAAGTCAAAATTATCAGGAGAAACAATAGTAGGACCTATAGGGGCAAAGTTATCAAGGGATTTGCCAAGAATCCACTGAGAACCTCTAAACTGTAAATTACGGGCGGACACATCGTTACCAATTGTGTAGCCTAGGATATGCTCTTTAGCGTGTTCTCTAGTAATATGTTTGCCAGATTTACCGATGATGATTACGAGTTCGCCTTCGTAGTCATAATGCAAGAATTCATCGTCTATTGTAATCGTATCGTGATTGTTTGCTAGAGCATTAGAGGTTTTCATAAAGATTTCCGGAAAATCGTGAGTTGCTAGACTTGTTTCTGCAATATGATCAGCATAATTAAGACCAATACATATGATACTTTTAAGATTAGGAATTAAAGAATGTATATTTTTGTTCATAATAGTAACCTCCTAGTAGGGTAGGATATGTGTATCTAAATATTATTATAATATAAATAGATGAGAATCTATACCTATAAAAAATGTTTTATACGCGTAATAATTATATGGCTGATGATTTATATTATGTTGCATTTATAAAATAATGTGCTTTCATAATATAGGTAGCACATCCTCTCTATAGAATCTATTGAAATTACTAGATGATAGTGATAAGATTAAAAGTAAATAAATATAAATGGAGGTTATTGTTATGAGCAAGAATATCGATTGGGACAATCTCGGTTTTGGTTATGTAGAAACTGATTACCGTTATTTGACTACTTATAAAGATGGTAAATGGGACGAAGGCGGTTTAATTACTGATGCTAACGTTACTCTTAATGAATGTGCTGGCGTATACCAATACGCTCAAACTGTCTTTGAAGGTTTGAAAGCATACTACACAAAAGATGGTCATATTGTATGTTTCCGTCCAGATTTAAATGCAGAACGTTTGAATCACTCTTGTGAACGTCTTGTAATGCCTACATTACCTGAAGGTCGTTTTATTGAAGCTGTAAAAGAAGTGGTAAAAGCTAACAAAGACTTTGTTCCTCCTTATGGTCATGGTGCAAGCCTTTATATTCGCCCATATATGATGGGTACAAATTCCGTTATTGGTGTAAAACCTGCTGATGAATATCAATTCCGTGTATTTACCACTCCAGTAGGTCCTTATTTCAAAGGTGGCGCTAAACCAATTAAAATTCGTATCACTGATTTTGATCGTGCGGCTCCTCATGGTACTGGCCATATTAAAGCTGGTTTAAACTATGCGATGAGTTTGTATGCTATTACTGACGCTCATAGCAAAGGTTATGCTGAAAATATGTATCTTGATGCGGCTACTCGTACACATGTAGAAGAAACTGGTGGTGCTAACTTCATCTTCATTACCAAAGATGGTAAATTAGTAACACCTAAATCTGATAGCATCTTGCCATCCATTACACGTCGTTCCTTGATGTATGTGGCAGAACATTACCTTGGTATGACTGTAGAACATCGTCCTGTTCATAAAGATGAATTAAAAGATTTTGCTGAAATTGGTCTTTGCGGTACTGCCGCTGTTATTTCTCCAGTAGGTCAAATCGATACTCCAGAAGGTACTATTAATGTTCCTGCTGGTATGGATGACATGGGTCCTATCACTAAAAAATTATATGACACATTACTTGGTATTCAACATGGTGAAATTGAAGCACCTGAAGGCTGGGTAGTTAAAATTTGCTAATCTTTTAGTAGATTATTTAATTTAACATGTAAATAGAAACGGCATCTATCTTTTGATAAATGCCGTTTTATTTTTATTCTGTTCTTTTCAAAATAATAGGTTATCAGTTTGCTTTTGCACGATTTGCTACTTTAGCCATGAATTTTTCGTTATTAATAACGAAACGTTCATGAGTTCCTCGTCCAATAATACCAACACCATCGGAGGCTTCAATGTTAAATGTAATTTTACGTCCTTCTACGGCGCTAACTGTAGCTTTAGCCGTTACTGTTGCACCAAGTGGAGTAGGTGCTTCATGGGTTATGGATAGAGCAATACCTACCGTGCCTTCACCTTCTTCTAAATATGGTTGTACTGCTGCTTGCGCAGCTTCTTCCATTAAAGCACACATAGCTGGTGTAGCAAAAACTTCTAAAGAACCGGATTTCATTGTTTTAGCAATATTAGATTCTGTAACTGTAACTGTTGCTGTAGCTGTTTGACCTGCTGATACCATGATATACCTTCTTTCATTAAGAATATTTTAATTATAATAGTATTATACATCTTTCAATCATTTTTATGCTAATGTAATTATACGTATCTATAAAAATAAACTATATGCGTTCTTATATAACAGTTCTATAGAATCCGTGATATAATGGAACTAGTTTTTTATTAAAACGAGGTATATATGAGTACAAGAAAATTAAAGCCTTCTGGTGAAGGATGGGTACAATTAATAGCAGGTATTGGTTTTGTCGTTTTATTAATTGCTATCAATGTAGTAGATCCTACATTTTATCCTACTATGTGGCATCTAGCGACGAGTGGATCCATGGATGAAATAGCAGAGTATATTCAAGGCTTTGGTCCTATGGCTATGGTCGTAAGTATGCTTCTTGATATCTTTGTCAATGCAGTAGGTTTCTTGCCATCTATCTTTATATCTACTGCAAACGGTTTAGTGTTTGGAATGTGGCCAGGTATTATTATTTCTTGGCTTGCCGAAACGATTGGTGTAGTCATTAGCTTTTACATTATGCGTTACTTCTTACGTGATACAGCAGATAAGTTGATTGCTAAGAGTAAGGTATTGATGAAAGTAGATGACTTCTCTGGTAAAAATGGTTTTGTGGTCATGTTATTTGCTCGATCTTTACCATATTTCCCGTCTGGTGTGATTACAGCACTAGGTGCTATTAGTAAAATTAAACCGAGAGATTATATCTTGGCCAACTTAATTGGTAAGTTCCCATCTACAGCTCTTGAAGTAGCTATTGGTACGGATATCGTTAACTTCCAAGAGAATATGGGAAGATTAGGAATTATTGTTGTTGTTGCCGGTATTGTATACTTTATTCTTTGGAAGATATATAAGAACTATATTAACAAGAAGAATGCGGAACAAGAACATGATCCCAATGCGTAACATAAATAATTAAATTTAATCAAATAAAAATATTTTCCACTAATATATGAAAGAGGCGATTGTATGAGTTTTTCTCTTCCTGAACGTGTAACTTTAAAAGGTCCAAATTTTATTCGCGAAGTGTTTGAACGTGGTGTAGGCGTAGAAGGCTTTATTAGCTTTGGTATTGGCAACCCAGCACCAGAAGCGATTCCTGTTGAAATCATTGAAAAAGCATTTGATGAAGTAGTGCACTCTAACCCAATGAGCTTATTACAATATGGCCCAATGCAAGGTGATGCACGTTTAGCAGAATTAACATTAGATCGTCTTGTAAAAACACATAAGATGAATCCAGAAGGACAAGGCCTTATTATCTCTAACGGTGCTGGTCAGCTATTAGGTCTTGTACCGATTACTGTGTTGGAACCTGATGATGAAGTATATATGGATGAATTTACTTTTACTAGCGCCATTAATTCCGTACGTAATATGGGAGGTAAGGCATTAGGCATTAAAACTGATGAATATGGTATGATTCCTAGTGAGTTAGAAAAAGTAGCGCAATCTGGTAAAGGTAAATATATTTATCTCATTCCAAACTTCCAAAATCCAACAGGTATTACAATGCCATTGGAACGTCGTAAGGAAATTTATGCCATTGCATCTAAATATGATTTATTCATCTATGAAGATGATCCATATGGTGAAATTCGGTTTGCTGGTGAATACATACCAACATTTAAATCTTTTGATACTGAAAATCGTGTTCTTTATGCAGGTTCTTATTCTAAAACATTGTCTGCTGGCTTGCGCGTAGGATTTCTATTCGGTCCAGCTAAGGTAATAGAAGCAATTCAAGCTTTAAAAAATAATACAGCAGGTCAAATGCCATTAGTTACACAAAAGGTTGTAGCTAACGTGCTCGATACAATCGACTATGATGCTCATTTAGAAAATGTACGTAAAGTTTATAAAACAAAATGTGACGCCTTGCTAAATGCTTTTAAAAAGTATGCAAGCTCTAAAGTTAAGTTAACACAACCTACAGGTGGTATGTTTGCATGGATGACGATGCCTAAGGATGTAAATTGTGACGAGTTTTTTGAAGTATGTATGGACCGTAATGTAGGTATTATTAAGTGTGGTGCCTTTGCTGCAGATGGTGCAGGGGAAGGCCATGCATTCCGTCTTAGTTATACAGTGCCAACTGTAGAAGAAATTACAAAAGGAATGGAAATCCTTGGGGCTTTAACTAAAGAATTCTGTGGCGAGTAATATATTGATAAAGTTTGATGTGACATGATACAATGTAACAGTAGATGCATTGTATCTACCATATAGAAAAAAAGTTTTACATATAGATAAGAGGAAGTTCCTCAAGAAAGTAGGTGTTTACTATGGGTTGCGGTAGCAGCAGTGATTGTGGCGGATGCCCATCTCAATCTTCTGGTTGCGGTGGCGGCGCTCCTCAACAACCTCAAGATTTTACAGCTCCATTACATGAGCTTAGTTCTGTTAAACATGTAATCGGTGTAGTATCCGGTAAAGGTGGCGTAGGTAAATCCTCCGTTACAAGTTTAATGGCCATTACTATGGCGCGTAAAGGTTACAAAGTTGGTATTCTTGATGCAGATATTACAGGTCCTTCTATTCCTAAAATGTTTGGTATCAAGGAAAAAGCATATGCTGACGAAATTGGTATGTATCCGGTAAAATCAAAAGGTGGTATTGACGTTATGTCTGTTAACCTTCTTTTGGAAAACGATACAGATCCTGTTTTATGGCGTGGTCCTATTTTGGGTAATGTTGTAAAACAATTTTATAGTGATGTTATTTGGAAAGACATTGACTATTTATTCGTTGATATGCCACCAGGAACAGGCGACGTAGCGATTACCGTATATCAGTCTTTGAAATTGGACGGTATCATCATTGTTACTTCTCCTCAAGACTTGGTATCTATGATTGTTGAAAAAGCAGTTAAGATGGCTGATTTAATGCAAGTGCCTATTATTGGTGTAGTGGAAAACTACTCTTACTTCCATTGCCCAGATAACGGTAAGGATTATCAAATTTTTGGTGAAAGCCACATTGAAGAAATCCTTCAAAAATACGGTCTATTATTGTTAAATCGTTTGCCAATTGACCCAACTATTGCAAATCTTTGCGATAAAGGTGATATTGAATCAATCGAGAAAACAAACTTAGAAAACGTATCTTTACCAGAATAGGGTTTATATGATAATGAAAGCTGTGCATACCTAGTGATGCACAGCTTTTTTCATATCAATTTATTTTGTAATATATTATATTTATCATAAGAAGATATAAATATTTTTCTAACTTCACATACTACTGATATATACTGAAGACACCGCAGTAAAGAGGAACTATTGTGTTGGCTTTTCACTCGGTGATGCCTTGGTATTTCAGCAGTTATATATTTTTGTTTTTTCCTATGTAGGAGGTTTGTGTATGAAAAAACTACTAAATTGGATTATTCCAGCGGTATTTGGTATAGTCCTATGGTTTATTCCAACACCAGAGGGGTTAACCCCTCAATCTTGGCATTTATTTGCTATTTTTGTTGCTACTATCGTTGGCTTTATTACTCAGCCATTACCGATTGGTGGCGTATCTATTGTGGTTATTACTGTGGCTGCTTTGACAGGTACGTTAAAAATTAGCGAAGGTATCTCTGGTTTTGCTAATTCTGCTATTTGGTTAATTGTAGGTGCATTCTTATTCTCTCGTGGCTTTATTAAAACTGGTTTGGGGAAACGTATTGCGTATAATCTGATTGCTGCTTTTGGTAGTAGTTCATTACGTTTAGCATACGCATTGGCTTTATCTGATTTGATTTTGGCTCCTGCAACACCATCTAATACAGCTCGTGTGGGTGGCGTTATTATGCCAATTACTACAAGTTTGGCAAAAGCTTTCGGTTCTGAACCTCAAGATGGTCCTCGTAAAATTGGTTCTTTCTTGATGCAATCTATTTACCAAGTAAATACTATTACATCTGCTATGTTTCAAACATCCATGGCTGGTAATACCTTAGTTGCAGCTTTAGCGCTTCAATCTTTTGGTATTGGCATTACTTGGGGCGATTGGGCTATGGCAGCTATTGTGCCTGGTATCATTGCATTGATTATCATGCCGTACTTCATTTACAAAGTATATCCACCTGAAATTAAAGATGCTCGTGAAGCACAACAAATGATTAAAGATGAACTAAAAGGACTTGGTAAAATGTCCTTCCAAGAATGGGTTATGCTAGGCGTATTTGTTTTAGCTTTAGTTTTATGGGCTACTTCTCAGTTCACTAAAATTGATGCTACAACTGTTGCATTTTTAGGTATTTCTATTTTGCTTGCTACAAGCGTTCTTGTTTGGGATGATGTTAAAAGTGAAAGAGGTGCTTGGGATACATTAGTTTGGATGGGTACTTTAATGGGCTTTGCTGGTTTCCTTTCCAAATTAGGTTTTATCAAATGGGCTACAGTACTTGTAGGCGGTTATATTCCAGAAGGGTCTTGGATTATTGCCTTTGTTATAGCTGTACTTATTAATACATATTCCCACTATGTATTTGCTTCTTTGACTGCACATATTTCTGCAATGTTCGTAGCATTCTCTGCAATTGCTATTTCTGCAGGTGCACCACCAATGTTAACATTATTGATGATTGCATTCACATCTAACTTGTGTATGTCTTTAACTCACTATGCAGCAGGTCCATCTCCAGTAATCTTCAATACTGGTTATGTTCCTCAAAATACATGGTGGAAACTTGGTTTCTTTGCATCCGTAATTAACTTGATTATCTTTATGGGACTTGGTTCTGTATGGATGAAAGCTATCGGTATGTGGTAAGGACTGATAAGTATAAATTAATATACTTGTAATATACTAAGAACTATATATTTTATAGGTTCTTAATATATAGTTACAATATATACTGAAAACCGTCCCGTTCGGGGCGGTTTTTTTATGATAAAATAAGAGTAGTTAATAAATTATTAATGTATATGTTGTAACATTATACATAAATAAACTATTTATAGTGAATATAAGAATAGCATCATTATTTTACATAGGAGGAATCTATGAAATTTGATAATGAACAGTTATTAAAATATATCGGTGCCTGTACGTCTCCGTATCATACTGTAGACACAAGTTTACAAATGTTATTGGACTCTGGATTTACAGAACTGAATTTAGATGATGAGTGGCAATTAGACTCTGGTTCTTATGTAGTTAATGTGTTTGGTACTACACTGTTTGCCTTTCATATAGGAAAGAAACCAGAATACACATTACGTATTGCTTCAGCGCATACGGACTTTCCTGCAATTCGCGTTAAACCAAATCCTATTACATCAGTAAAAGGTTATACCAAGTTAAATGTGGAAATGTATGGTGGCCTCATTGAAAATACATGGCTTGATCGTCCTTTAGGGGCTGCGGGTACTGTGGTATTAAAAGGTGATAATGCTTTTGACGTTGATTCTGTATTGGTTGATACAAAACGTCCTATCGCCATCGTTCCAAACTTAGCTATACATATGAATCGTTCCGTTAATGATGGTGTTAAATTAAATCGACAAAAGGAATTGCTTCCTATATTGATGATGGATCGTAAGGATAAGGAGAATTCTAGTAAATCTTTACGTGATAGCAATAATCCAAGCCTATTTCCTGAGTCTGATATTCAATACGATGAGTGGACTATGTTCTTGGCTGATGAAGTCAACTGTGATCCATCTGAAATTTTGTCTTATGAAATAACATTATACCCAACAGAACAAGGCTGTGTGCTTGGCACAGAAGGCGATTTTATTAGTGCTCCTCGTCTAGATAATTTAACATCTTGCTTTGGTGTACTATCTGGAATTATTCAGTCTCGTAAGGCTAACGCTAATGGTGTACGCTGTGCTATTCTATTTGATAATGAAGAGGTAGGTAGTCGTACCAAGCAAGGTGGGGCAGGTATGCTTTTACCGAACCTTATTAAACGAGTATATGATGCACTAGGATATTCTAATCAAGAGATGGAAAGTTTTATATCAAAAGGATTTATGATTTCCTCTGATGTAGCACATGGTTTACATCCAAACTATCCTGAAAAAAACGATATTACTAATATTCCTACACTTAATAAAGGGGTAGCCTTAAAAATAGCATGTAGTCAGTCTTATGCTGGCGATGCACGGGCCATTGCAATAGTTAAGGGTTTGTGTGATGAAGCTGAGGCAAATTATCAAATTTATGTAAATCGTTCTGATATACCGGGGGGATCAACGGTTGGATCTATTTCATCTGCTATGTTACCGATGAGAACAATGGATGTTGGTTTACCATTATTAGCAATGCATTCTGCACGCGAGTTAATGGGGGCAAAAGATCAAGAACAACTTAATCGGTTAATGAATTATTTTCTAGGTGAATAAATATATAATATAGAATTAGTTCGATGTGCATCGATAAAAGACATATGAGTTTTTATCATGCACTGCAATTAATGTATTTTATAATTTCGTAATTAACATAATCCTTTAAATATGTGGAAAATATTGTATAATAGTAATATGTAATTATGAATATAATGCTTATCATAAAAATTGATGAGTTTTCCGAATATATTGTTTTGACTATAGGTATAGGAAATATTCATATATTAATAAAATTGAAAGCTGATAGTTCACATTAGTGGAAGCTAGTAGGAGGCAATACATGAGAAAAATTAAATCCGTATTGGTTGCCAACCGTGGTGAAATTGCAATCCGCGTGTTCCGTGCATGTAATGAAATGGGTATTAAAACTGTAGCCATTTACTCCAAAGAGGATACATTATCTTTGCACCGTAACCAAGCTGACGAAGCCTATCTCGTAGGGGAAGGTAAAAAACCAGTTGAAGCATATCTTGATATTGAAGATATTATTCGTATTGCAAAAGAACATGATATTGATGCTATCCATCCAGGTTATGGCTTCTTATCTGAAAATGAAGACTTCGCTCGTCGCTGTGGTGAAGAGGGAATCATCTTTATCGGACCTCATGTTGAACATTTAAATATGTTCGGTGATAAGGTTAATGCTCGTACACAAGCTAAATTGGCAGATATCCCTATGATTCCTGGCTCTGATGGGGCATTAA
The DNA here is from genome assembly GCA_018367495.1 of Veillonella sp. The sequence goes on from JAGZGB010000012.1 coordinate 14,105, forward strand.
GAGACTTTGAACAATTAGAAGAATTTGCAAATACGCATGGGTATCCATTGATGATTAAAGCCGTAAATGGCGGTGGTGGCCGTGGTATGCGTGAAGTTCATCGTAAAGAAGATCTTCGTGATGCTTATGATCGTGCTAAATCTGAAGCTAAAGCTGCCTTTGGTGATGATGATGTATATGTAGAAAAACTCATTGTTGAACCTAAACATATTGAAGTACAAATTCTTGGTGATGAACATGGTAATGTAGTTCATTTACATGAACGTGACTGCTCTGTACAACGTCGTCACCAAAAAGTAGTTGAAATGGCACCAGCTTTTGCATTGCCTTTAGAAACTCGTAAAGCAGTATGTGATGCAGCCGTTAAAATTATGAAAAATGTAGGCTATGTTAATGCTGGTACTGTAGAGTTTTTGGTAACTTCTGATGGCTCTTTCTATTTTATCGAAGTTAACCCTCGTATCCAAGTAGAACATACTGTAACAGAAATGATTACAGATATTGATATCGTTCATTCTCAAATTCGTATTGCTGAAGGTTATGACTTACATAGCCCAGAAGTTGGTATTCCTACACAAGATGAAGTTCCTTGTAAAGGTACTGCTATTCAATGTCGTATCACTACTGAAGATCCTAAAAATAACTTCATGCCTGATACAGGTAAAATCTTGGCGTATCGTAGCTCTGGTGGCTTTGGTATCCGTTTAGACTCTGGTAATGCTTTCACAGGTGCTGTAGTAACACCTTACTATGATTCTTTACTCGTAAAAGCGACTGCATTCGGTCCTAACAATGAAGAAACTATTCGTAAAATGCTTCGTTGTTTAAAAGAATTCCGTATTCGTGGCGTTAAAACAAATATTCATTTCTTGATTAACGTTCTTGAAAATCCTGAATTCCAAAGCGGAAATTACACTGTTAACTTCATTGAAGACCATCCAGAATTATTTGAATTGAAACCTGATCGTGATCGTGGTACTAAATTATTACGCTATATTGCTGACGTAACAATCAATGGTTACTCCGGTGCAGGTCCTCAAGAAGTGCCTGACTTTGAACCAATTCAAATGCCATCTAATTTAGATGTACCTCCTGCAGCTGGTACAAAACAAAAATTTGATGAATTAGGTCCAGAAGGATTTAGTAAATGGTTATCTGACCAAAAACATGTATTCTTTACTGATACAACGTGGCGTGATGCTCATCAATCCTTATTTGCTACACGTTTGCGTACAATTGATATGGCACGCGTAGCTGGTCATGTTGCAAAAGGTATTCCTAACTTATTCTCCTTAGAATGTTGGGGCGGTGCAACATTTGACGTATCCTATCGTTTCTTACATGAAGATCCATGGGAACGCTTACGTATGTTCCGTCGCGAAGTGCCAAATACATTACTTCAAATGCTTATTCGTGGTGCTAATGCTGTAGGCTACACATCTTATCCAGATAATGTAGTTCGTCAATTTATTCAACGCGCTGCTGCTAATGGTATTGATGTATTCCGTGTATTTGATAGCTTAAACAGCCTTGATAATATGCATGTAGCTATTGATGAAGTCCGAGCACAAAACAAAATTGCTGAAGTAGCATTATGTTATACAGGTGATATTCTTGATAGTAGCCGCCCTAAATACAATTTGGACTACTATGTAAATATGGCTAAAGAGCTTGAAAAAGCGGGTGCTAATATCATTGCTATTAAAGATATGGCTGGTCTTTTAAAACCTCAAGCAGCTTATAATCTTGTATCTGCATTAAAAGATGCTGTTACAGTGCCAATTCATTTGCATACACATGAAGGTTCTGGTAATGCTATCTATTCCTATGGTCGGGCTGTAGATGCTGGTGTAGACGTTATTGACTTAGCATACTCTGCATTTGCTAATGGTACTTCTCAACCTAGTATGAACTCTATGTACTATGCATTGAGTGGCCATGACCGTCAACCTGAAATGAACATTGACTATATGGAAGAAATGTCTCATTACTTTGGTAGCATTCGTCCATACTATAAAGGTGTAGATAAAGCTGAAGCATATCCTAACACTGAAGTATATCAACATGAAATGCCAGGTGGCCAATACTCTAACTTGCAACAACAAGCTAAGATGGTAGGCCTTGGTGATCGTTGGAATGATATCAAAAAAGTATATCATGAAGTAAATATGATGTTTGGCGATATCATTAAAGTAACACCTTCTTCTAAAGTTGTAGGCGACATGACATTGTACATGGTACAAAACAACTTGACTGAAAAAGATATTTACGAAAAAGGCGATGTATTAGACTTCCCTCAATCTGTAGTAGAATTCTTTGAAGGTCGTCTTGGTACTCCATACCAAGGTTTCCCTGAAGAGTTACAAAAAATCATCTTAAAAGGTGCAAAACCAATTACAGTTCGTCCTGGTGCAGTATTACCTCCAACAGATTTTGAACATGTTCGTCATGAGTTAAATGAAATGGGTGCTAATACAACTGATGAAGATATTAGCGCATACTGCTTATACCCTAAGGTATACCAAGATTACAATAAATTTGTAAAAGACTTTGGTAATGTATCTGTACTTGATACTCCTACATTCTTCTTCGGCATGAAACGCGGTGAAGAAATTCAAGTAACTATCGAAAAAGGTAAAACATTGATTATCAAAATGAATGGTGTATCTGATCCTGATGAAGACGGTAATCGCATCGTATTGTTCGAGTTCAATGGTCAACCTCGTAGTATTAAGGTTCATGATAAACATGCTAAGACTACAGGTGTTGTTCGTCGTAAAGCAGATGAATCTAATCCTGGTGAAATCGGTGCTACATTATCTGGATCTGTTGTTAAAATCCTCGTTAAAAAAGGTCAATCTGTTGTTAAAGGCGAACCTTTGATTGTTACAGAAGCAATGAAGATGGAAACAACAATTACAGCTCCTTTCGATGGTATCGTAGAAGAAATTTTAGTTCGTGAAGGTAGTCGCATCGAATCTGGAGATTGCTTGCTTCGAGTTCAAGATGCTCCTAAACGTTAGTTATAATAGTTGGTAAAATTAAAAATATTATTTCTAAAGTTTTTCATAAAATAAAATACTTTAGAATAATGGAAGAATCCCTAGGAAATCCTAGGGATTCTTTGTATTTTAAAGGGTTTCATGGTACTATATATAGTATAGAAAATGGGCGTATTATGCACTATTTTAGAGTTATTATTAGAAGAAGGAGTAGTAACAGATGAGATGTCCTTATTGCCAACACACAGACACGAAGGTAACAGACTCTAGAACGACTGATGAAGGTAATAGTATTCGCCGTCGCCGCGAATGTATCAATTGTGGCCGTCGCTTTACTACCTATGAAATTATAGAAGAAGTACCTCTTATGGTATTAAAGAAAAACGGGCGTCGTGAATTATTTGATCGAGGTAAATTATTAAATGGTTTATTGCGCTCTTGTGATAAGCGAACCGTACCAATGTCCGTAATGGAACAAGTAGTTAATGATGTAGAGCGAGATATTCGAAATGAAATTAATCAAGAGGTAACTACTGATCGTATTGGTGAACTTGTATTGCAACAGTTAAAAGATATAGATCAAGTTGCATATGTTCGTTTTGCAAGCGTATATCGTAAGTTTGATAATATTGATAGCTTTATGGAAGAACTAAAAGCATTAAAGAAATTGGATGCTAAAAAAACGAAACGTAATTAATTACTAATACTATTTGTGAGGCCTTATGATAGATTTACACTGCGATACGATAATGAAATTGATAGATCATCCTAGTAGTGGAGATTTGTATCGCAATATTTGGAAAATCGATATAGAAAAATTACAAAAGGCTCATAGCAAGGTGCAAGATTTTGCACTGTTTATCAATCTTGGTGAGACAAATGACCCTTACGGTCGTTATGAAGCGATGCGTAATTTATGTACATCACAAATTCATCACTATGGAGAGCACATACAACATGTGCTCTCTTATCAAGATATAGAGTCTATGTATGAGTCTGGTAAGATTGGAGCCCTTATGTCTATTGAAGAGGGTGGCGTACTCGATGGTGATTTAGATAAACTTAAACAAGCTTATCAAGATGGCATTAGACTTATTACGCTTACTTGGAATTATCCAAATGGACTTGGTGAGCCACATTGTGGTGACCAACATAAAAAATTAACATCGAAAGGTGTTGAATTTGTAGAGGCTATGCAAGACTTAGGAATTATTGTTGACTGTTCTCATCTGAATGATGGTGGCACAGAACAGCTAGGAGATATTTTAGACGTACCATTTATAGCGTCTCATTCAAATGCCCGTGAAGTTACCGCACATACGAGAAACTTACCAGATAAGTTAATTAAGCTAATTGCCAATAAGGGTGGCGTTATAGGTCTTAATTTTGCTCAATCTTTTTTAGGCACATCACCGATAAGTCGAATTGAAGATATCGTAAAGCATGGCTTATATCTCATCAATAAAGGTGGGGAGGATGTAGTTGCATTAGGAACCGATTTTGATGGTATTAAGCCGGATACAGAAATTAAAGACACTTCTGAAATGTATCGATTATACGATGCATTTAAAGAAGCTGGTTTATCTGTGGAACAATGTGAAAAATTATTCTGGAAAAATGCAGATAGACTGTTAAAGGAGATTTTATAATGACTGATTTGAATCCAATCATTGCAGATCGTTTTACCGAGCATTTGGAAGTCTTTGGTAAGACAATGGAGCATATGGATACCATTCAAGAGATTGCATATCGCTGTAAGGTGGCTTTAGAGAATGGCAATAAAATTTTGTTCTGTGGGAATGGTGGTTCTGCTGCTGATTCTCAACATTTAGCAGCTGAATTGATTTGTCGTTTTAAAAAGGAACGACGCTCTCTTGCAGGTATTGCATTGACTACTGATACATCTGCATTAACAGCTATTGCAAATGACTATGATTTTGAATCTGTTTTTGCACGTCAAGTAGAGGGCTTAGGCCGTACAGGTGACGTTCTCATTGGAATTTCTACATCTGGGAACTCCAAGAATGTTGTAAAAGCTGCAGAAATGGCCCGTTCTATCGGCATGCACACCATAGCTTTCACAGGTGAAGGCGGTGGAAAACTAGCTGAATTATGTGATATTACATTAGCTATTCCAAGCAATGTGACAGCTCGTATTCAAGAAATGCACATTCTAGCAGGTCATATAATGTGTGAAATCATTGAAGAAGATTATTAACCGTTACGGTCATATTTATAAATAGATACATGTTTAAAACCCTGTTTTTTAGATAACTCGTTATATATGTATATTGTGGTAAGGAATAGGTGGATTATGATAAATGCTACCATTAATCAATTTTTAACAAAACAACTGCCAAATTTGAAGATTGCCGTTGTTGGCGATGTTATGGTAGATCGTTATGTTTTTGGTGATGTAAGTCGTATTTCTCCGGAAGCACCGGTTCCTGTAAATCGCGTGGCAAAGATGAAAGAAGTACTTGGTGGAGCTGGTAATGTTGCGTCAAACTTATCAAATTTAGATTGTACAGTATATCTTGGTGCTATTGCCGGCAATGATGACCATGGTCGCTTATTACAACAATTGCTAAAGGCTGATAAGATTGATACAACTGGTTTATTAACGAGTGATGATCGCTCTACTATTACTAAAATGCGTATCTTAGGTGATCGCCAACAGATGATGCGCCTTGATTTTGAAACGATTACAGATTTAACAAATGAGGAAGAGCAACGACTGTCTGCTTGGCTAGAAAATCTATGTAAGGCTGGTATCGATGGTATTGTTGTATCTGACTATGGCAAAGGTGTTTGTACACCAACATTGCTTAAAAAAATCTTTAGTTTAGCTAAGGAGTATGGCGTACAAACTATTGTAGATCCTAAAGGTTCAGACTGGTCTAAATATAATGGTGCAACCTGCATTACACCGAATGTAAAAGAACTAGGTGAATGTGTAGGTCATAAGTTAGCTAACGATGATGCCACTATCGTAGAGGCAGCTAAGTCAGTACTGACTAATGTTGATTTGGAATATATTGTGGCTACACGGTCTGCAAAAGGGATTACTGTTATTGCAAAAGATGGACGCACATGGCATAATCCGGCTACACAACAAGAGGTATTCGATGTAAGTGGTGCAGGCGATACTGTTGTATCTATGATGATGACATGTCTTGCCAGCGGTTTATCTATGCGTTTGGCATTACATATCGCAAATGGTGCTGCTGGTATTGTCGTATCTAAGGTGGGGACATATCCAATCCATCGCTCAGAACTATTGGACTTGTGGCATTCTTATAAGCATAGTGTTCAATCTAAACCTTTATACACAAAAGAAGAGATGAAGCAGCTCATTACACAATGGCAAAACAAAGGTGAAACTGTTGTGTTTACTAATGGTTGCTTTGATATTCTTCATCGTGGACATATTACGTATTTACAAGAGGCGGCTCAGTTAGGCGATCATTTAATTATTGGATTAAATTCCGATACTTCTGTTAGACGCCTAAAAGGGGAAACGCGTCCCATCGTGCATGAAGAGGATAGAGCAGCATTATTAAGCGCATTGCGTTGTATCGATGGTGTGGTGTTATTCGAAGAAGATACACCAGCTGAACTATTAGCTTATTTGCGTCCTAATACGCTTGTTAAGGGCGGCGATTATAAGATAGAAGACATTATTGGCCGTGAGTCCGTAGAACATGTAGAGGTGCTTTCATTTAAAGAAGGTTATTCTACATCAGATATTGTAGGGAAAATAGCTACTATGGCTAAGGAGGGTAAATTATGATTATCGTAACAGGCGGCGCTGGTTTTATTGGCAGTAATATTGTGAAAGCGTTAAATGATCGTGGTCGTACAGATATTCTTATTATTGATGACCTTACAGATGGTCGTAAAATCCGAAATATTCAAAATTTAGAATTCTTGGATTATATTGATTGTGATGATTTCGACTGTGCTATTGCTGATGGTACATTTGATGTAGGTCCTATTGAAGTCGTGTTCCATGAAGGTGCTTGTGCTGACACAATGGAATATAACGGCAAATATATGATGAAGAACAACTATGAAGGTTCTAAAAATTTATTCCATTATTGCCAAGACCGTCGTATTCCATTTATCTATGCATCCTCTGCATCTACTTATGGCAATGGTACTAATGGGTTCGTGGAAAAACCAGAAGCTGAAGAAGCCCTCAATCCATATGCGTACTCTAAATTGTTATTCGATCGTTATGTGCGTAAATACGAAGGTGAATATACGGCTCAAGTTGTAGGCTTACGTTACTTTAATGTATATGGCCCTAATGAAGCTCATAAAGATAAAATGGCATCCTTAGTTCGCCAAATGTTCTACAAAAATAAAGAAACTGGTATTATCAATCTATTTGAAGGTACTGACGGCTATGAAGATGGTGGTCAAACACGTGACTTTATCTATGTTAAAGATGTAGTTAATGTAAACTTCTATTTTTGGGAACACCCTGAAATTTCTGGTACTTTTAACTGTGGTACAGGTAATGCTCATAGCTTTAACCAATTTATGCAAGCTGTTATCGACTATAATGGCAAGGGCAAGATTGAATATATTCCATTCCCTGAGGTATTAAAAGGTAAATACCAAAGCTTTACAGAAGCTGATACAACAAAATTGTTGGCTGCTGGCTATGATAAAGGGTTCCATAAAATGGAAGATGCTGTTAAAGAGTATTGTGAACTATTAGATAATAACGAAGGGTATTTATGTTAATGCGCAAGGTATTATTTTTAGATCGCGATGGTGTTATCAACAAAGATGTTAGCTACCTATACAAAATCAGCGACTTAGAATGGGTAGAGGGTGCTAAAGAGGCTCTAGCCTATGCATATAGCAAGGGATATGACCTCATTGTAGTAACCAATCAAAGTGGTGTAGCTAGAGGTTATTATAAGGAGTCTGATATTCAGATTCTGCATGATCATATGGCTCATGAACTAGATCGTAGTGGGGCACCTGTTTTACATTTCTATTACTGTCCTCATCATAAAGAAGGAATTGTTTCTCGTTATGCTGTAGATTGCGAGTGTAGAAAGCCAAAACCAGGCATGATTAATCAAGCTATTAAGGACTATGATGTTAATCCAAAGGAGAGTTTCCTTATTGGGGATAGTCAGCGTGACGTTGATGCAGCTGAAGCGGTTGGTGTGAAAGGCTATCTATTTACAGGCACAAACTTATTAGATTTTATTAGGACTATTATTTAGTCTATTATTTACTTTATGTTTGATTTAGATTAAATCAGATTCAACGGTGTTATGAGGCTTTTTAGTTGTTGTATTGTATTTGGGGAGGCTATATGAAAGATTACAAGAATATACTCATCATCAAGATGAGTTCTTTAGGTGATGTGATTCATGCATTACCTACCTTGTATGCAGTGCGTAAAAATTGGCCTGATGCGCATATTACATGGGCTATTCATGAGCAGTTTGCTAGCCTCCTACCTGGTAAACCATGGGTAGATGATGTAATCATTATCGACAAAAAACAACTTAAAAAGCCTGCGTATTTATGGCAGTTACGTAAGGATTTACATAACCGTCATTTTGATATGACTTTAGACCTTCAATGTATTGCAAAGAGCGCCATAGTATCTTTATTATCTGGTGCTCCTGAAAAATATGGGTACTGGGAGCTTCGTGAAGGTAGTAATTTAGTAAATAAAGCGCTAGTAGGTGAGCATAAATTTGACCATGTCATCGAACGGTACTTAGATACAGTTCGAGCTCTCGGTGGTGATGTGGATAGTATAGAGTTTCCTATGCCGGCCTACGTTGATGCTGAAAAGTCAATTAAACATAAGTTAGAATGTCATGGTGTCGACGAAGAGTATATAGTTGTTGTACCTGGAGCTCGCTGGATTGTTAAGGAGTGGCCACTTCTTAACTTTGGCGAGCTATGTATCCGCTTATGTGAATCTGGAAAAAAAGTAGTTATTGCTGGTGCTCCTGATGATGCAGAAAAAGGAGCTTTCATAGAAAACTATGTAAAAAATAAGAATCTCATTAATTTAGTAGGTTCTACATCCATGCCGGAATTGATTGAGTTGATTCGACATTGTGAAATTTTTATCAGTGCTGATACGGGACCTTTGCACATAGCCAATGCTCTTAAGCGTCCTTTGATTGCTCTATTTGGAACCACATCTCCTAAACGAACTGGCCCATATGGAGGTAGTCACGTACATCTTATAATTTCATCTACTTCAAAGGCTACGCCAGAACAGCCATTAGTAGATGATCCAGATTGTATGGCTCAAATTCCAGTGGATGCAGTGTGGTCTGTATATGAACAAGTACTTGGAAAGGAACTGTAATGGAACTTGATTATAAACGCATTGTGGTCACCTTTCTTATGCATTTAGGCGACGTTATATTAACGACTCCATTTTTAGAAGTGCTTCGTAAAGCAGCACCACATAGTCATATTACGTATGTAATAGATGAAAAGTTACAACAAGTGATGCAATATAATCCCAATATTGATGAACTGATTGTAGTAGATAAAAAAGGGCGTCATAATAGTATTTCTGGCCTTAATGAGATTGCTCGTGAGATTAATAAAAAGGGGAAACCTGATATCGTTATTAATTTACATCCTAATGAACGCACATCTTATTTAGCTTGGAAAATACATGCCCCTATTACAACGGGGATGAGCCATTTCCTATTTAGACCATTTATGACAAAGTATACCCGTCTAGACCGTAAAACTCGTCATGCAGCAGATATGTACATCAATGTACTAGAGCAATTAGGTGTAACGGATATTTCTAACTCTGGTTTACATATTGAAACTTGTGAAGCATGGCGCCGTGAGGCTCAGGAGTTCTATGCTAGTCATGGCTTAACGGATAGTGATATGCTTATTGGTTTTAATATTGGTAGTGCTGTTCCTGAGAAACGTTGGCCTGCTGAACGATTTGCTCATGTAGCGGATTACTTTGGTCATTTAGGTTATAAAACAGTATTCTTTGGAGGCCCTATGGATCTTGAAATGGTACAGCCTGTAGTGGACCAAATGGAAACTCAACCTATTGTGGCTACTGGTAAATTTCAATTAGGGCCATTAGCTGCTGCTATGAGACGGTGTAATCTGTTGATTACGAATGACTCTGGTCCAATGCATGTGGCCATTAGTCAACATGTGCCAATTGTGGCGCTTTACGGGCCGTCAAATCCATTCTTTTATGGTCCATATCAAGCTCATGCTATCGTTTTGGAAACGATGGACTCATACGAAATTGGTAAAAGTATGAAACAAATTATTAAAGAAGGAAATTACAAAGGGTTATCTGTAATTTCTGAAGAACAGGTTATTAAAGCAGCGGAAACGTTGCTTTCAGAATCGAAATAAACATATGAACTATATTGTATTTGATTTAGAGTGGAATCAACCCTATAGCAATGACATTAGCTTTATGAAGCGCACAAAAATGCCACTAACAGGGGAAATCATTCAAATCGGAGCGGTAAAACTGAATGAAAGGATGGACATTGTAGACCATTTTACGATGTTCATCAAACCACAATATCTGCCGAGAATGCATAAACACGTTCGTGAATTGACTGGTATTACATCTCGAGAACTCGATCATGGTGTGCCCTTTAGGACTGCTATGCAGTACTTTCAAAACTGGTGTGGTGATGAGTATATGCTGTTGTCTTGGGGGTCTGATGATATTCTTATCTTGCGTGAAAACTTGATGCTCTACAGGATGAAAACTTTATCCTATGATCAATGGGTTGATGCACAGATGATTTATTCCTATCAGCGATATGGTACGAGTCAACAGTACTCTGTGGCACATGCTATGGAAGACCTTAATATATCTACGGAGCATTTGTCTGCTCATAATGCGTTACATGATGCCGTATTTACGGCACATATATGTCAAAAGTTAGATATTCCACAAGGAATTTTGCATTATGACCAAATTCGAAAGGAAAGTAATAATCCTTTTCTTTATCCACCGATTCTGACATTTTTTATGTATGAAAACTTCCCTGAGAAAAAGCGTATTGTTCATGATAGACGTGTACGTTTATCTTTCTGCCCATATTGTCAAACGCGTTTGGAAATGACACGTCCAGAACGCTTGCAAGGGGATAAGCATCTCGCTATCGGTGTTTGTCCGAAACATGGCGATTTTGCGGTGCAACTTAAAGTTGGAAAATATACGATTAAGTCCGGTAGTACAAAATTTTACGTTACTAAGGTATTAACGCATTGTACGGACGAAATTCGTTCTCTATATACTCAGAAGTCTGAAATAAATCGAGAAAAAGAGCGAAAATATTTAGAATTTCGCAAGGCGGAACTTGAAAAGGACCGCCAAAAATAATTGTTTTAATAGCGGTTCACACTATATGGCTATGATGTTTATATTGTGAGCTTTTAGAAAGGATAGATTATGGAACGTAAATATGCTTGGCATAATTATGATGATGCCACTATGGAAAAGGTATATGCTTTAAGCGATACATATCGTCAATTTTTAGATAATGGTAAAACAGAACGTGAATGCGTTGTGCAGGCTGTTAAATTTGCAGAAGCAAAAGGCTATGTAAACTTAAAAGATATTATTAAATCCAATACACCAATCAAAGTGGGGGATAAGATTTATTACACCCATATGGATAAATCTATTGCTTTATTTAATATTGGTACTGATGATATTGAACTAGGTATGAATATTTTAGGTGCTCATATTGATTCTCCTCGTATTGATGTAAAACAAAATCCTCAGTATGAAGATAGCAATTTAGTATTCTGGGATACTCACTACTATGGGGGAATAAAAAAATACCATTGGGTTGCTATGCCACTTGCTATTCATGGCGTTGTAGTAAAAACAGATGGTACTCGTATCAATATTAATATTGGTGATAAGGAAAATGATCCTGTATTCTGTATTACTGACTTGTTACCTCATTTGGGACAAGAACAAATGCAAAAGAATGCGGCTAAGGTCATTGAAGGGGAGGCCCTTGATTTACTCATCGGTAGCCGTCCTGTAAAAGATGAGGAAAAAGAAGGAGTTACTAAATTTATTAATAGCCTTCTTGAAAAAGAATACGGTTTTGTAGAACGTGATTTGTTATCTGCAGAGCTAGAAATTGTACCAGCCGGAAAAGCTCGTGATATGGGCTTTGATCGCTCTATGGTTATGGCCTATGGTCAAGATGACCGCGTATGTGCCTACACATCCTTAGTAGCTATGCTTGAAGTAGACAATGTAAAACGCACAACTTGTTGCTTGCTTGTAGATAAAGAGGAAATTGGTTCTGTAGGTGCTACGGGTATGCAATCTCGTTTCTTTGAAAATGCAGTAGCTGAAATTCTAACACTCATGGGCAAACCTAATTCTGTAAGTGTACGACGCACATTGGAAAATTCTCGTATGTTATCTTCTGATGTAAGTGCTGGATATGATCCACTTTATGCATCTGCTTTTGAAAAGAAAAATGCATCCTATCTAGGGATGGGGGTAGTATTTAACAAGTTTACTGGTTCCCGTGGTAAATCTGGCTCTAACGATGCTAATGCTGAGTATATGGGCTTTATCCGCCGTGTTATGGAATCCAATAATGTAACATACCAAACTGCTGAACTTGGTAAAGTTGACCTTGGTGGCGGTGGTACCATTGCATATATCATGGCCTTATATGGTATGAATGTTATCGATTGTGGCGTAGCTGTGCTTAGTATGCATGCTCCTTGGGAGGTTACATCTAAGGCGGATATTTACGAGGCTAAACAATGCTATATTGCATTCTTAAATGCAGCTGATGAATCAATCTAAATTAATGGGGCTTTCACCAATGGTGAAAGTCCATTCTATGTGAGGTATATATGAATCAGACAGAATTGAGTGCAGCTATAGAAGCTGCAAAAGGAGAGGCCACAGAGGTTAAGACGGTAAAGGTTGATATCTTTGATATTCCTGAAACAAAGGTAGAAGAATATATTGCTAATCGTGAAGAGGTGGCAAAAGCGGCAGCTGAAGTAATGAAGCCTTACTGTGTGACGGTAAAACGGGAAACCTTAGATCTTGAAGAAGGAGAAGCCGTAGTTGGTTATTATGTAACAGGTGAAATATTAATGTGTGTCATTCTCGATCCATTTGAAGTACCTGTTATGATGGTCGCTCTTGATAAAGGAACGCTTAAAGATTATATCTTAGCCGCAAATGATTTAACGATAGATATGTTAGCATCTTTAGATACATAATAGGATTTCTAATCTTACAGTGGTATAAATACAGTAAATTGTAAAATACTTTACTCTGCTACATTGATGTAGTGGATAAATTTGTTTATAATAAAAGTATTATTATTTTGCATATAGGAAGGAAATCCCCATGAATTTGAAAAGAGGTATTGCCCTAGCGCTAACGGCGGCAGCTCTAATGGCTTTTGCGGGTTGTGGCACAAACGGAACAACATCAAATGGTGAATACAAGGTTGGCGTAGTACAACTTGTAGAACATCCTGCACTAGATGCGGCAAATAAAGGTTTTGTTGACGCTCTTAAAGAAAAAGGTTTAGCTGATAAAATCACTTTTGATCAACAAAATGCGCAAGCTGATCAATCTAATTTGAATAGTATTGCTCAGCGCTTTGTATCTGATCGTAAAACTTTAATTCTTGCAATTGCAACGCCGGCGGCTCAATCTATGGCGAATGCAACGCATGATATTCCAATCTTGGGTACTGCAATCACCGACTATGAAGCAGCTAAACTTGTTAAATCTAATGAACATCCGGGCGGTAATGTATCTGGTACGTCTGATATGAACCCTGTTGAACAACAAGTGGATTTAATTTTACAAGTATTACCAAATGCAAAAACAATTGGCACTATTTATAGCTCTAGCGAAGTAAATTCTCAAATTCAAGTTGAGAAAATGAAAGCTTACGCAGCAACAAAAGGTGTTAAAGTTGAAGAGGTTACTGTTTCCAACGTAAATGATATTCAACAAGCAGCACAAAATCTTGTTTCTCAACGTGTAGATGCAATTTATGTGCCAACAGATAATGTAGTAGCTTCTGCTATGAGTAATCTTGTAGCAATTACCGACCCAGCAAAAATTCCTGTATTTGGCGGTGAAGACAACCACGTAAAAGGTGGTGCTGTCATGTCCTTGTCTGTAGATTACTACAAACTTGGATACCAAACCGGTTTAATGGCAGCTAAAATTTTAACTGGTGAAGCTAAAGTTGAAGATATGCCTATCGAAATGCAAAAAGAATTTAAATTGGTTGTAAGTAAAGATAAATTACAAAAATTGGGCATCACATTACCAGAAGAATTGATGAACAAAGCAACTATGATTTAATAAACAATTTGTAAGGAGTTATACATGAACTGGAAAAAAGGTATTGCAGTAGCACTTAGTGCTATCTCTATTATGGCAATGGTAGCAGGTTGTGGTTCTAATACAGCAACTAATGAGCAAAAGAAAATTGGCGTTATTCAATTGGTAGAACATCCATCTCTTGATGCTGCGAATAAAGGTTTTGTTGATGGCCTTGCATCTAAAGGCTATAAAGATGGGGAAAATATCAAATTAGACCAACAAAATGCACAAGCTGATCAATCTAATTTGAATAGTATTGCTCAACGTTTTGTATCTGATAAAAAGGATTTAGTATTAGCGATTGCTACACCAGCAGCACAAACTATGGCAAATGCATCTCATGATATTCCAATCATGGGTACTGCTATTACAGATTATGTAACAGCAAAACTTGTTCAATCTAATGAAAAACCAGGTGGTAATGTATCTGGTACATCTGATATGACACCTGTAGAAAAAGAGGTTGATCTTATTATTGCGTTAGTACCAAATGTAAAACGTATTGGTGCAATTTACACATCTTCTGAAATCAACTCCCAACTTCAAGTTGAAAAAATGAAAGCTTATGCTGCCACAAAAGGTATTACGGTTGTAGAAGCTACTGTATCTAACGTAAACGATATCCAACAAGCGGCTACAAATCTTGTAAATCAAGATGTACAAGCTATTTATACACCTACTGATAATGTATTAGCGTCTGCTATGGCTAATTTAGCTCAAATTACAGATGTAGCTAAAATTCCAGTATTTGCTGCCGATGAAGGTATGACAATGACTGGTGGTGTGGCAACATATTCTGTTGACTACTATAAATTAGGCTATCAAACAGGTTTAATGGCTGCTAAGATTCTTTCTGGTGAAGCTAAAATTTCTGACTTAGCTATTGAAACACAAAAAGATATTAAGTTAACTGTTAATGAAGAACGTGCAAAAAAACTTGGTATTACAATTCCTGAAGCACTTCGTAAAGATATGAAATAATAGAGGAGATTTTAATGTTAGATTTAGTGGTAGGCACCATAACAACAGGCCTTTTATGGTCTTTGTTAGCGGTGGGTGTATTCATCACCTTCCGCGTATTAGATGTGGCTGACTTAACCGTAGAAGGTACGTTCCCAATGGGGGCAGCCATTTCTGCAATTTTAATTACTAGTGGTATGAATCCAATGCTTTCTATCTTGATTGCTGGCGTAGGCGGTATGGCCGCAGGTGCTGTAACAGGTTGGATTCATACAAAATTAAAGATTCCTGCATTGCTTGCTGGTATCTTAACAATGATTGCTTTATATTCCATTAATCTTCACATTATGGGTAAAGCTAACGTATCCTTACTTCGGATGGATACAATTTATACGATTCTCGGTAGCGTATTTCACACACCAAACATGTGGTCTGCTGCTATCGTAGGTGTTATTGTTGCTATTGTAGTATGCTTATTGTTGTTCTGGTTCTTCGGTACTGAAATCGGTACAGCATTACGTGCAACAGGTGTTAACCCTCAAATGATTCGCGCCCAAGGCGTAAACACTGATAATATGATCGTTCTTGGTCTTTTGATCTCCAATGGTTTTGTTGGTATGTCTGGTGCGTTGATTGGTCAATTCCAAGGCTTTGCCGATGTAGGTATGGGTATTGGTACCATCGTTATTGGTTTGGCTTCTGTAATCATTGGTGAGGTAGTATTTGGTACAAAATCATTTGTACAAAGCCTTATTGCTGTAGTACTTGGTTCCATCGTATATCGTATCGTTATCGCCGCTGTGCTCTATATGGGTATGCCACCAAACGATTTGAAATTATTCACTGCTATTCTTGTTGCCATCGCGCTTTCCTTGCCTACATTGAAAGCAAAATGGTTGGCTCGTTAAGGAGGTCACTATGTTAGAAGTAAAAAATATGGTAAAAACCTTCTTTAAAGGCACAATCAATGAAAAAACCGCTCTTCAAGGGATTGATCTTCATTTAGAAGAAGGTGATTTTTGTACTGTAATCGGTGGTAATGGTGCTGGTAAAAGTACATTATTAAATTCTATTGCTGGCGTGTTCCCAGTTGATGAAGGGTCCATCACTATCAATAATATTGATGTTACAAAAATGCCAGAATATAAACGAGCTAAATATATAGGTCGTGTATTCCAAGACCCTATGGTTGGTACGGCAGGTAACATGCAAATTGAGGAAAATTTGATTCTTGCTATGCGCCGTGGTAAAAACTTAGGCCTTAAATGGGCTTTTAAAGATAGCGAACAAGCATTCTTTAAAGAACGACTTGCATTATTAGGTTTAGGCCTTGAAGACCGCTTATCTGCTCGTATGGGTTTATTATCTGGTGGTCAACGTCAATCTATCACACTGTTGATGGCTACTATGCTTCGTCCAGACCTTTTATTACTGGACGAACATACAGCGGCTCTTGACCCTAAGACGGCAGAAAATGTTTTGCAATTGACTGATAAACTCGTTGCTGAACATAACTTAACGACTCTTATGATTACCCATAATATGCGTGATGCATTGCGCTTTGGTAATCGCCTCATCATGATGGATGCTGGCCGCATTATTTATGATGTAAAAGGGGAAGAAAAGAAAAAATTAACAGTTGCCGATTTATTACAAAAATTTGAAGTAGCTGGGGAAAATGCATTGAGCGACCGCATGGTGCTAGGTGCGAAATAATAGAAGAGGGCATAAGCCCTCTTTTATTTATGACATACCTTTACAAGTTAAGGAACATACTGTATACTAAATAAGGTCGTAAGACATATCGTAAGCGAAGTATTCGAATCTCCAACGGTTACTTAAGCTTATCGGGATTATTTATTTTTTTAGGAGGTAACATTAATGTTAACTACAGAAGCTAAATTAGCAGTAATTAAAGAATACGCTACTCATGAAGGTGACACTGGTTCTCCAGAA
>JAGZGB010000013.1 GCA_018367495.1 Veillonella sp.
AAACCATAGAGAAGCAGCTGTTCTATTAGAATGTCCGTTGCCTGAATATAAGGAAAAGCTTTATGCGTTAGCTAAAGAAATCAAGAAAGCTATTTATGGTGATCGTATCGTTCTATTTGCACCATTATATTTGTCTAACTATTGTATTAATGGTTGTGTATATTGTCCGTACCATTCTAAAAATCGCGATATTAAACGTAAAAAGTTGACTCAAGACCAAATTAGAGAAGAGGTTATTGCCTTAGAAGCAATGGGGCATAAGCGCATTGTTATTGAGTCTGGTGAAGATCCTCTTAATAATCCTCTTGAATATATTTTGGAATCTATCAAGACTATTTACGGTATTAAAAATAAAAATGGCGAAATTCGCCGTGTAAACGTAAATATTGCAGCTTGTTCCGTTGAGGATTACAAGAAATTACATGAAGCTGGTATTGGTACATATACATTATTCCAAGAAACGTACAATAAAGAAAACTACGAAGCACTTCATCCAACAGGCCCTAAGAGCGACTACGCCTACCATATAGAGGCGATGGACCGCGCTATGCAAGGTGGTATTGATGATGTAGGCATCGGTGTTCTTTATGGTTTGGAACATTATAAATACGATTTCGTTGGCCTACTAATGCATGCTGAACATTTAGAGGCTGTATTTGGTGTAGGTCCACATACAATTTCTGTACCTCGTATTTGTCCAGCTGATGATATTGATGTAGATGATTTCAGTAATGCTGTACCTGACGATATATTTGAGAAAATCGTTGCTCTTATTCGTGTATCCACACCGTATACAGGTATGATTATGTCTACCCGTGAAAGTCAATCCATGCGTGAACGTGGTTTGGCATTAGGTATCTCCCAAATTAGTGGTGGCTCTCGTACTAGCGTAGGTGGTTACAAAGAAGAAGAGAAACCAGAAGATAATTCGGCTCAATTTGATCGCAGTGACACACGTACATTAGATGAAATCGTAGATTGGTTACTAGATCTTGGATATGTGCCTAGCTTCTGTACTGCATGCTATCGTGCAGGTAGAACAGGGGACAGATTTATGGCCCTTGCTAAATCCGGACAAATCCATAACTGTTGCCAACCTAATGCATTGATGACATTAAACGAATACATCATGGATTATGGTGACGAAAAAACTAAAGCACATGGCGCTAAGGTTATTGAACAACAGTTAGAAAATATCAAAAATGATTTAGTTAAAGATAAAGCTAAAGCTTATATTGCACAGATGAAAGAGGGCGAACGAGACTTCCGGTTCTGAGTAATTCACTGATTGAGAACCTCCTATTGATAATGGGAGGTTCTTTTTTGTTGAGAAAAATAAAAAGTTTAAATGAGAATAAAATATATAAAACGGTTTATTTTATTCGCTTTTTGATGTATAATAAATAAAAATGATAATGATAATACGTTGAATTTCATAATAATATTGATTATAAACTACTGAGGGATATGATGATTAAGGAAAAACGTTGGCGTATATCTACAGGCAACAAAGAACAAGAAAATATCTTAATCCGTGAACTTGGTGTAAATCCTATTGTGGCAAAATTAATGGTAAATCGCCATATAGATGTTGACGAAGGTCGTCGATTTTTACAAAGCTCATTGTCTGATTTGCTAGATCCATTTACTTTGAAAGATATGGATGTGGCTGTTTCACTAGTTCAGGAGACAATTGAAAGGCATAATCCAATCGTTATTTATGGCGATTATGATGTAGATGGTATTACCGCAACATCTGTTCTATATCGATTCTTAAAGAAACTTGGAGCCGATGTTACTTATTATATACCGGAGCGTCAAAGCGAAGGGTATGGCCTGAATTTAGAGGCTTTAGAACACCTTATAGAACGGGAAACAGCTCTAGTTATTACCGTAGACTGCGGTATTAGCTCTTACGATATTGTGGAGGCTGTACGAGACCGTATCGATATGATTATTACCGATCATCATACAGCACCAGATATGATTCCACGAGCAAAGGCTGTTATTAACCACAAGCAAAAAGATTGTCCATATAAGGATAAAAACTTATCTGGCGTTGGCGTTGCCTTTAAATTATGCCAAGCTTTGTGGCTTACAAAGTATGGTGAATGGTATTTAGATGATTTGGATATCGTTGCCTTAGGTACTGTAGCAGACGTAGTGCCTTTAGTTGGTGAGAACCGCATCATCGTAAAAGCAGGCCTAGATAAGATGAATAGTTATCCTAATTTGGGGATTAATAAGCTTATAGATGTGGCAGGTCTCCATGAACGAACTATAACATCTGGCCATATTGGGTTTACGTTGGCTCCAAGGCTTAATGCAGCAGGGCGTGTAACTCATGCAACACGTGCCGTTGAGTTGTTGGTTACTGAAGCTGCTGATACGGCTGAAGCGATTGCTGAGGAATTAAATGAAACAAATCGTGAGCGTCAAGAACTAGAGCGGAATATTCACGAACTAGCTCGTATTGATGTGGCTAACCAAGGCCATAAAGCAGACTATGTAACCGTTGTGGCTGGCGAAGACTGGCACCCAGGTGTTATTGGTATTGTTGCATCTAGGTTGGTAGAAGAGTTTTATAAGCCCACATTAGTCATCAGCATTCATGACGGCATCGGTAAAGGTTCTTGTCGTAGTATCGATGGTTTTAATATCTACGATGCACTCAAGTCTTGTGAAGATATTTTGCTACAATTTGGTGGACATGCTGCAGCAGCAGGATTCAGTATTGATGTTAATCGTATAGATGAATTACGGAATCGTTTGACTGCATATTGTAAAGAGCATGTGACAGAAGAAGAATACATCCCTGTTGTTGCTATTGATGCGGAGTTACCCGTTGATGATATCGATGTAGATATCATTGACCGTATCTCAGCTCTTGAGCCGTATGGTATGGGAAACAGTACACCAGTTTTTGCTGTTATGGAAGCAACAATACAAGATATTATGCTAATGGGGCAATTAAAAAATCATTGTAAGGTGATTTTAGAAACCTCTAGTGGTACGTTGGATGCTATTGCTTGGAATCGTCCTGATTTGTTTAAGACTATATTTGTTGGAACTGTGGTGAGAGTAGCATTTTCGTTGCAAAAGAATGAATGGCAAGGAACGGTTTCTCCTCAACTTATGATTCAAGCTATTGAGCCTTTGTGTGAAGAACCTATTATGCTTTCAACAGAAGGTCTTAGACAAACGTATGTAATAGTAAAACAGGCTATGCGTGGACGTAATCAATCGGTTTACCATGTAGAACAAGAAATTCTGCGACGTAAACCGGCAGATCAAAATAATCGAAGTGCTCTTACATCCTTAGATGTGTTTAAGGAGTTGGGTATTATAGAAGAATATACAAGTGATGATGGTCAATTAATGCTAAGATGGAATGCCATTGAAGGAAAGTTAGATCTTGTCACGTCTGTAACATTTCTTACCTATAGTGTATAGGAGGTGCCATCATGACAACTGTAAATGAAGAAGGCAAAGCTTTGGTGGAACAAGGAACTTTTAATAAAGAAAAAGCTTTAGCTGAATTTATGGAATATATTCATACCTATTTAACAGATGATGAGTGCAACCAAGTATTGAAGGCTTTTAAACTTGCTGATAAGGCTCATGAAGGTCAATTGAGAGCTTCTGGTGAACCGTATATCATGCATCCTTTAGCAGTAGCTGGAATTTTGGCGCACTTACAAATCGACCATATCACACTTATGGCCGCACTTATGCATGATGTGGTTGAAGATACATCTTACTCGAAGGAAGACCTCGAGAAAATGTTTGGCTCTGAAGTTGCTTTCCTTGTTGATGGTGTAACGAAATTAAATCAGTTCCAATATGAAACAAAAGAAGATCGCCAAATGGAAAATTATCGGAAGATGATTTTGGCTATGGCGAAGGATGTACGCGTTGTTGTTATTAAACTAGGTGACCGTTTACATAATATGCGCACCTTAAAGCATATGCGTAGTGATAAACAAAAACGCATTGCGAAGGAAACCTTAGAAATTTTTGCACCTTTAGCACATCGACTAGGTATTTTCAATGTGAAATGGGAACTAGAAGATTTATCGTTCCGTTATTTAGAACCTGAGAAATACTATGATCTTGTAGATCAAATGAAACAAAAACGCCAAGCTCGTGAGGATATTGTTAATGATACGATGAGTCAACTCACCAAGGCTTTAGGTGAAGCTAATATCAAGGCGGATATTAAAGGGCGTCCAAAACACTTCTACAGTATTTACAAGAAGATGAAAAAGGATAATCGTGATTTATCCCAAATTTATGACTTGCTTGCTGTTCGTGTTATCGTTGATACAATTCCAGATTGCTATGCGGTACTAGGTATTGCTCATAGTTTATGGAAACCATTGCCATATCGTTTCAAGGATTATATTTCCATGCCGAAATCTAATATGTATCAATCCTTGCATACTACGGTTATCGGTACAATGGGGCAACCTGTAGAAATTCAAATTCGTACTTGGGAAATGCACCGTGTATCTGAATATGGTGTTGCAGCGCATTGGCGTTATAAAGAAGGCAATAAAAATGGTGATAAAGACTTTGACCAAAAGGTTGCATGGTTACGTCAGGTTCTTGAATGGCAAGATACAAGTAACCCTACAGAACTGGTTAATGCTTTAAAACTAGATGTTTTCTCTGGCGAAGTATTCGTATTTACACCTAAAGGCGATGTTGTTAAATTGCCAATAGGGTCTGTTCCACTTGATTTTGCGTACCGTGTTCATACGGATGTAGGTCATCGTTGTGTAGGGGCTAAGGTAAACGGTAAAATCGTACCGCTTGATTACACTTTACAAAATGGCGATATTGTAGATATTATTACATCTAAAACGGGACATCCAAGTTTGGATTGGCTTAATATCGTAGGCTCCTCTGAAAGTAAGAGTAAAATACGCAACTGGTTTAAGCGTGAAAATAAAGCTGAAAATATTGAAAAAGGCTTGGAAGCGCTTGAAAAAGAAGCAAAACGATTAAATTATAGTTGGAAAGAATTGATTACTGATAATCGTCTCCAACAGGTTACAAAACAGCTTAAAGCGGGTACAGAAGAGGAAATGTTTGCTGCCTGTGGTTATGGTGGCATTCCTGTTAGCACTGTGCTCTTACGCTTAATTGAACTGTATAAGAAGTCTAAAGAGGCAGAAGAATCTAAACGCAGTACAGAACAAATTATTGAGAAGTTAAAATCCCAAGGACCAAAAACTACCAAGAATGGTACGGGCGTTCTTGTAAAAGGCGAAGCTGGTGTTATGGTTCGTATGGCTAAATGCTGTAACCCTGTACCTGGTGATGATATCATTGGTTACATTACGCGTGGTCGAGGGGTATCTGTCCATCGTTCCGATTGTACGAGCCTAGGCCATACACCTGAAGATTTAGAGCGTATGATAGAGGTCTCTTGGGATGGTTCTTCTGGCGAATCCTTCCATGTAGGCATCGATATTCAAGCGTACGACCGCAACGGGCTATTGATGGAGGTTATGGCTGTCCTTTCAGAATTGAAAATTACTATAACGAACATTAATGCAAAGGTTCAAGAAGATACTAAAACTGTAAGTATTAATGTGGTTGTTGATATTCGTGATATTTCACAACTTGATTTTGTTATGACTAAGTTGCGCCGTATTCGTGAAGTGTATACCGTACAGCGTAGTAAAGGAGGGGCTTAATGAGCGAGCAACAACTAGTGCTTATGCGTATGCCTTTGGGGCCGTTAGGAACTAATTGCTATGTAATAGGCGATAAAGCAGTAGGAGAAGCTTTTATTATTGATCCTGCTACAGCGGAAGTATTAGAGTCACTTAAGAAGAATGACTTAAAACCAAAGGCTGTTTTGCTAACTCATGGTCACGGAGATCATATTGGTGGTGTTCAAGAGATTATAGATACATATCATGTGCCCGTATACATTCAAAAGGGTGATATTCCGTATTTATCTGATCCTGAGCTTAATCTTAGCGCGTATAGCAATCCTACACCGATTAAGGTAAATGCTGATATTATTGAGGTTAAGCAAGGTGACCATATTATATGTGGCGCTATTGATCTTGAAGTACTTGAAACGCCAGGTCATACGCCAGGTGGGGTATGTTATTATATGGAAGGTCTTGTGTTTGTTGGTGATACTCTCTTTAGAGATTCCGTAGGACGCACAGATTTTCCGAATGGATCCTATGAGACATTAATGGAATCCATTAAATCTCAGCTTTATAAATTGCCTAATAATACAATGGTTTACCCTGGTCATGGACCGGAAACAAATATAGGTTATGAAAAACAATACAATCCATTTGTTGGAGCGTAGGTTTTATAAAATTTTGTAAGAAGTAAAGGGGATAGTTATCATGAATACAACATTAGAGAAATTAAAAGAACGCATTAAAGACAAAAAATACAAATTGACTACACAACGTCAAACAATTTTGCAAGCCTTCATCGATGCTGATGAAAATCATTTAAGTGCAGAAGACGTATATGTACTTGTAAAAGAAGTGGCTCCTGATATCGGCTTGGCTACTATTTACAGAACACTTGATCTCTTCACTGAACTTGATTTGTTGAAACGTCTTGATTTCGGCGATGGTCGTAATCGTTACGAATTAAATGATGAAGAGTTTGCTCATTTCCATCATCATTTGATTTGCGTAAAATGTGGCAAAGTATCCGAGTTCGAAGATGATATGCTTGAAACACTAGAATCCATCATTGCTAAAAAATTGAACTTCCGCACTATCGACCACCAATTGAAAGTATATGGTTATTGCAGTGATTGCCAAAATCATATGACTGAAGCAGAGCTTGAAAAATTAGAACGTATGGCTCATCACCATGCTTAATGGATATCTATATACGGGGCCATTACCACTTGGCTCTGTAGTAGCCCATAACTGTGGAGCTGCAGGTTTATTCTCTGATAAGGTTAATCCAGATGTTGTTCTAGAGGCTATAGAAGTAGAGCGATTATATCGTTTGACTGTAACCGTTGGTGAGACCGTAAAAACCTTTGAAGGTGATATTTCCTCTAGGGGCAGACGTCAAATTGGACAAGCCTTATTGCGCTATTTACGTGAATATCAAGGTTTACCTACTGATGCGCCGTGGGGAACGATGGTAGGTGTGCGCCCTACAAAGCTACTACATAAATATATAGATACATATGGCTCTGTCCACGCAGCAACTCGTCACATTAGGGACGAGTTTTCTGTGTCTATGGAAAAACTTGCTACTTTAGGCTCCATAGGTGAATACCAACGTCCATTTTTAGCTGACATAGACGATAAAAAGGTGAGTCTTTATTGTGGTATTCCATTCTGTGATACGCGCTGTATTTATTGCTCATTTCCGTACGGACTGTATCAGGATTATGCTAGTAAAAGTCAGTTTTTAATTGCTTTAGAGCGTGATATAGATGATATGAAAGCTATCGTTGAGTCCTATGGTTTAAAGGTGGATACCCTATACATGGGCGGCGGTACGCCAACGGTGTTAGGGGATGAAGACTTTCACCAAGTTTTAAAACAATTATCAGTTCTTGTACCTGAAGGCCATGAGTTTACTGTAGAAGCGGGGCGACCAGATTCTGTTAACCCTGCGAAGATACAATCTATGATCGAGTTAGGTGTCAATCGTATCAGTATTAACCCACAAACGATGCAAGATGATATTTTACGTCGCATAGGGCGTGGACATAGTGCACGTGATATTGATGAGTTGTTACAATATGTCAAACATAATACGTCGTTAGCGGTAAATATGGATTTTATTGCCGGTTTACCAAATCAAACAATGCAAAACATGATTGAGAATATGGATTATGTATGTCAAAATTTGCCGGAAAATGTTACAATTCATACGTTAGCATTAAAACGTGGTAGCCCATTGTATGATTTACATATGGAAGATGATATTCCTGAGGAACATCTGGTGGCTGAAATGGTACAATATGGTAAAGAGCGTCTTGAAGCGGCCGGCTATGTGCCATATTATCTATATCGTCAACAATATATGAGAGGGCAGTTAGAGAATATAGGCTATACCTTGCCTGGCAAAGCGTGCGAATATAATATTCAGATTATGGAAGAGAGACAAAGTATTCTATCCATGGGACCAGGCAGTTCATCTAAGTGGATGCGAGCCCCTGAATATCGTCAATTAAAACAGCATATGCCAAAGGATGTAGATGTTTACCACGTAACGATAGATGCGCTATTAGAGAAACGACATAGAATTTGTGAAAAATTTTGGGAGGTTGTGTAATGGCTATTAGAAAACCAAGAGGTACACAAGACTTTTTGCCAGAGCAAATGATAAATTGGCACTATATTGAACAACGTATGCGGGAAATTTGTAAGGTGTACGGGTTCAACGAAATTCGCACACCTGCCTTTGAAGATACTAAATTATTCTTGCGCGGTATCGGTGAAACTACAGATGTAGTACAAAAGGAAATGTACACATTTACTACAGGGGATGATGGTGGGTCTAGCTTCACATTGCGCCCTGAAAATACAGCGTCCGCTGTGCGTGCATATTTAGAAAATAAAGTATATGGTAAAGAAGGTCTTACAAAGTGGTATTATATGGGACCGATGTTCCGTCATGATAAACCACAAGCAGGCCGCTACCGTCAATTCCACCAATTTGGTGCAGAGGTCTTAGGTTCTCAATCCCCTGTAGTAGATAGTGAAGTTATCTGCATGGTTGTACAATTATTGAAAGACTTTGGTCTTAAAGACCTCAACGTAGAGGTGAACTCTGTAGGTTGTCCAACATGCCGTCCTGTATACCGTGAAAAATTAATTGAATTCTTTGAACCTAAAAAAGAACAATTATGTAGCGATTGCCAAGAGCGTTTATATAAAAATCCGTTGCGTATTTTGGACTGCAAAAATGAAACATGTAAATCTTTGTCAATAGGTGCTCCTGAAATTCACGAACATTTATGTGAAGAGTGTCATGATCACTTTGAAGAATTAAAAACATATCTAACTGCTGCTAATGTGCAATATACATTAAATCCTCGTCTTGTACGAGGTCTTGATTATTACACAAAAACAGCATTTGAAGTACAATATACCCCATTAGGCGCCCAAAGTGCTGTAGCCGGTGGTGGCCGTTATGATGGTCTCGTAGAGGAACTTGATGGTCCTCATACGCCAGCAATTGGCTTTGCCATGGGGATGGAGCGCTTATTATTAGCTCTTGAAAAACAAAATTTATTGCCTGAAGCAACTGTTGAACCATCTGCATTTGTAGTGGCTCTTGGTGATGCGGCTAAGGTAGAGGCTTTCAAAATTTGCCAAGCATTACATAATGCATATATATCCGTTGAAATGGACGGACAGGGCAAGAGTATGAAGGCACAATTAAAATATGCTAACAAAATTAATGCAAAATATGTTATCATATTGGGTGATGATGAATTGGCCCGTGGGGAAGCCATAATCCGATTCATGGAAACTAGTGAACAAGAAACTGTACCACTTAATACAGTTTCTGAACGTATAACTTCTTTGGTGAAAGGATGACAATTAGAATGGAAACAATGCAAGGCTTACACCGTACACACGGTTGTGGCACCATCTCTGAACAAGAGGTAGGTAAAGAGGTCGTATTATGTGGTTGGGTTGAACGCCGTCGTGACCATGGTGGTTTGATTTTCTTAGATTTACGCGATCGTTCTGGCGTAGTTCAAGTAGTAGCATCTCCAGATCATAACGTAGAGTCTTTCCACAAAGCAGAGGATGTTCGTAATGAATATGTACTTTGCGTACGTGGCAAAATTACTAAACGTGATGAAGCTGCTATCAATCCTAATCTTCCAACAGGTGCATATGAAATGTACTGTGAAGAGTTGCGCGTATTGAACTCCGCTAAAACTCCTCCATTCTATATCCAAGATGATATCGATGTAGATGAAAACATCCGTTTAAAATATCGTTACCTTGACTTACGTCGTCCAGAAATGCAACGTAACTTGATTTTGCGTCACAAAGTAACGAAAGCAATGCGTGACTTCTTCGATAGCCGTGATTTCTTGGAAATTGAAACTCCAATGCTTACTAAATCTACACCAGAAGGCGCTCGTGACTATCTAGTACCTTCTCGTGTAAATGCAGGTACATTCTATGCATTGCCACAATCTCCACAAATTTTCAAACAAATCTTGATGGTAGCTGGTTATGAAAAATATTTCCAAATCGTTCGTTGCTTCCGCGATGAAGATTTGCGTGCGGACCGTCAACCAGAGTTTACTCAGCTCGACTTAGAAATGTCCTTCGTAGATGAAGAAGACATTTATTCCATGCTTGAAGAAATGGTTGCTCATGTATTTAAAACTGCGTTGGGCAAAGAAATTACATTGCCTATGCCTCGCATTACATGGGATGAAGCAATGGATAAATATGGTTCTGATAAACCAGATCTTCGTTTCGACATGGCATTTACTGATGTAACTGAGCTTGTAAAAGATACAGAATTTAAAGTATTCCGTTCTGTTATCGACAATGGTGGCGTAGTTAAAGGTATCGTAGTACCTGGTGATGCTGGTATTCCTCGTCGTGAACTTGATGACCTCGTTGAATATGTAAACCGTTATGGTGCAAAAGGTCTTGCATGGGCTTGCTTCAACGAAGATGGTTCTATCAAGTCTCAAATCATGAAGTTCTTAGGTGAAGATACAATCCGCAACATCGGTGAAAAAATGGGCGCTAAAGGTGGAGACCTTGTATTGATGATTGCTGATAAACCAGCAACTGTAGCACGTGCATTGGGCGAATTGCGCCTTGAAATGGCACGTCGTATGAACATGATTGATCCAGATAAATTGGCATTCACATGGGTAACTGATTTCCCTATGTTCGAATATAACGAAGATGAAAAACGTTATGTTGCAATGCACCATCCGTTCACAATGCCTCGTCATGAAGACCTTGATAAATTGGAATCCGATCCTGGCAGCGTAAAAGCAATCGCTTATGATATGGTATTGAACGGTGTCGAAATTGGTGGCGGTTCCTTGCGTATTTATCAATCGGACGTACAAGAAAAAGTATTCAAAGCTATTGGTTTATCTGAAGAAGAAGCAAAATCTAAATTCGGCTTCATGCTTGATGCATTCCAATATGGTGCACCTCCTCATGCAGGCTGTGCATTTGGCCTTGATCGTCTTGTTATGTTGATGGCAAAACGTCAATCTATCCGCGACGTAATCGCATTCCCTAAAACTCAATCTGCTTCTGATGTTATGAGCCAAGCGCCATCTGAAGTAGAACCTAAACAATTGAAAGAGTTGCATATTAAACCAGATATCGAGGAAGAAGAACAATCTTTGGTGTAAAAACATAGGCAAGAATTAATTAAAATTCAAATGTCAAGACTTGTTTATTACCAATCTTTCTGATACTATTTATGTATAAGATATCCCTGCCATGTGCGTGTGATATCGCAGTTTTGAGCCAACACATTTACTTCGGGAGTCCGAACTCTCGTCTGAACGTTACGCCCTTATGGGACAACTGCAGGATGAGGAGGACACCCACCTGCCCTAAGCAGGATCAAAACGCGGTACATTACGGCATGGTGGGGCTTTTTTGCGTGTAAAAATAGCAAATAATGTCATATACTATATAGAAATATGATAGTGTATATCGATGTATGATACGGGTCATAAGTATTGATACTTGAGAGTAATACAGTTTGATGGTCTAACATATTTGATTTATAAAATGAGAACATCAATGGTTTAGAAATGTGGATATTAATAGTTTAGATACTGTGAATTGAGGTGATAGAATGGATAGTTTGTTTGATTTAGAACCTACAAATACATATGAGCCACTTCCTGTGCGTATGCGTCCTACCAAATTGGATCATTTATATGGTCAAGAGAAGGCCGTAGGGAAGGGGACATTCTTACGTGCTATGGTAGAGAAGGATACCATACCATCTATGCTTTTTTATGGGCCTTGTGGAACGGGAAAAACTACACTAGCAGGTATTATTGCTAAGGTAAGTAATAGTCATTTTGTAAATTTAAATGCTACCAATGCTGGCATAGGTGAGTTGCGTAATATCATAGAGGATGCTCGTAAACGCGTACGGTCATTACAACAAAGAACTATATTATTCCTCGATGAAATCCACCGTTTCAATAAAAGCCAACAAGATGTGTTATTACCTTGTGTAGAAGATGGTACGATTATCCTCATTGGTGCCACCACAGAAAATCCGTTTTTTGAGGTTAATAGACCGCTTTTATCCCGTTTGCGACTTATAACATTGGAGGCTTTGACACCAAAGGCAATTGGTCAAATTTTGCGTCGTGCTATTACAGATGAAGAGGTAGGTCTTGGTAAACGTCGTTTACAAGTAACCGATGAAGTGCTAGAGGATATAGGGATTTTCGTTAATGGCGACGGTCGTATGGCTTTGAATATTTTAGAACAGGCTGCAGCTATGGTACCGGATGAAGGGACTATAACCATAGAGGTTCTTGAGAAAGTTGTGGGACGTCGAATTTACACATATGATAAAAAAGGTGATAGCCACTACGATACAATCTCTGCTTTTATTAAAAGTATGCGTGGTTCTGATGTACAAGCGACGGTGCATTATTTGGCACGTATGATTGAAGCGGGAGAGGATCCTAATTTTATTGCTCGTCGTATCGTAATATGTGCAGCTGAGGATGTAGGCCTCGCAGATCCGCAAGCTTTA
Source organism: Veillonella sp. (assembly GCA_018367495.1). The sequence continues at coordinate 12,754 of JAGZGB010000013.1, forward strand.
ATTCTAGCTAATGCAGCAGCTCAAGCTGCTCATATGGTAGGATTTCCAGAGGCGCGCATCATATTGTCTGAGGCGGCTTGTTATGTAGCATTAGCACCGAAAAGTAATTCTGCTTATTTGGCTATCGATGCAGCAATTGCCGATGTGCGCCACAAGGATTGTGGCCAGGTGCCAGATCATTTAAAAGATAGTCATTATAGTGGGGCTAGCAAACTAGGTCATGGGAACACCTATAAGTATGCCCACAACTATCCAAATGGCTATGTAAAACAGCAGTATTTACCAACACCTCTTATGGATGCTACATATTACAATGGTGTTAAAAGAGGTAAAGAAGAACCGTTACTTAAAGCCTGGGAGGAACGGCTTAAAAGTTAACTAAATACTTCGATATATGCTATAATATAATGATAAGTTAATTTTTAATGGTGTTATATAGTAAGGGGTTTGTATAGAGTTATGGCAGAAGAAAAAACTTCCACCAAAAAACGCAATACACGACGAAAGCGAACAAGTACAAAACAGCAAACTAAGGCTCAAGGATTTTCCTTGCGCAGCGAAGTTAAAGGCTTAATTGTAATTGCCTTTGCAGTTATTTCTTTGCTCGGATTCTTTGGGTTTGAACTCGGTCTTGTAGGTCAGATTTTAACGGGTATATTTCGTTATGGCTTTGGCCTAGGTGGTATTATTCCTTGCCTTGGTGTTTTTTGGATCGGTTGGCGATTATTGTATAAAGGAACATTTATTTCCATTACTAAACGGGGCATTGTAATGACCTTGTTTTTCTTGTTTTTACTAGCTCTCGTTCCATTGTGGCGTGTTCCTGAGGGGCAGGAACTGATTACAACACAATTGGCTAATCAAGGTGGTGTTGTAGGTGGCGCCATCGCTACATTCCTTCGTACATTGTTAGGTGAGCTAGGGGCCATCATTTTAGATGTGTTCTTATTATTAGCCTTTGGTATTGTAATTACTCGTTTATCTTTGCGCAGTGGCTTACAGAAGGCAGCGGATAAAACTCAAGTGGGATTAGATGTAGCTAAAGAAGTGGCTGCTGAGAAGGTGGCTGTAGCTAAAGAGGTCTTCGAAGATTGGAACGAACAACGCAAAGAGGCAGCAGAACAACGTAAAGCCTATAACAGGGAAAAGGATACGCGATTTGCTGATGCTGCAGATCAAGCGTTAGATACATTAGAAAAACGTGGTATAACTACCAATAGAGATAATTTTGAAATTAGTGCAATTGTAGAGAATGAACCTATGGTAGATACAGTAGCAACTGTGGAATCTCCAAAGGCTCCTACATCTTGGAAAGAATTAGCAGAAATAGAAGCACGCAACCGTGCAGCAGAACAATTGGCGAATATCTCTGAAGATACAGGTGATGTAAAGTCTTATGATATAGATGATTTCGATCAATTCTCTGATACTAGTAGATCTACCGGTGATGATTATGTATATACTCCAGATGAGGATTACACATATACTCCAGACGAAGGATATACAGATGAGTCTGAAGCAGTAGACAATAAGCATGAGGAACAACCCGAGTTTACATATCAAAATACAACGATTGGTCCATTGGAAACTAATCACGCTACCATAGCTTCTGCTGTACCTGGAACAGGTGCTGCTGCAAGTTCTGTAAGTGCTGGTGCCGGTATGTCTGGTATGAGTTTACAAGTACCATCTACTATTAGTACTACAGAAGATACAGCACAAGTAGCAGTATCTAAAGATGGTCAAATTCATCGTACCTATGATAGACCTTATCATTTCCCAAGCCTTGATATTTTGGCGAAAGGGAAGGGGAGTCAAAGCAATGGTGAAGAAGTAGCGCAAAATGCAATGATGCTTGAAAATGTATTGAGTAACTTTGGTATTACTGCTAAAGTTGTTAATGCTACACAAGGTCCAACTGTTACACGTTATGAAATTGAACCTGCACCTGGTGTAAAGGTTAGCCGTATCGTCAACTTAACTGATGATATTGCCTTAAACTTAGCGGCTCAACATATTCGTATGGAGGCTCCAATCCCTGGTAAATCCGCCATCGGTATTGAGGTTCCTAATAAGACGACAGAGGCCGTTCATTTACGCGATGTTCTTGATTGTAGTGACTTCAAGGACGCTCGTGGAGGTATTCCGGTAGGTCTTGGCAAGGATATTGCAGGCAAGCCTGTTATTACAGACCTTGCGAAGATGCCTCACTTACTCGTAGCAGGTACTACTGGTTCTGGTAAATCTGTATGTGTAAATACGTTGATTTCCAGTATTCTATTTAGTCGTAAACCAGAAGAGGTTAAGCTTTTATTAATTGACCCTAAAATGGTTGAATTATCTATTTACAACGGTATTCCTCATTTGATGGCGCCAGTTGTAACAGATATGAAAAAGGCAGCTGCTGTATTACGTTGGGCTGTTCGTGAAATGGAGGCTCGTTATAAAGCCTTTGCTTCATCTGGTAAACGTGATATTAAGAGCTATAACGAGGCGCACCCTAAGGCGGCTATGCCATTGATCGTATTAATTATCGATGAGTTAGCTGACCTCATGATGACCGCTCCTGATGATATTGAAGAATCTATCAGTCGATTAGCACAAATGGCGCGTGCTGCAGGTATTCACATGGTACTTGCTACTCAACGTCCATCTGTTAACGTTATTACAGGTTCTATTAAGGCCAATGTGCCGAGCCGTATTTCCTTTGCCGTAGGTTCTCAAATTGACTCCCGTACTATCCTGGATATGGCGGGGGCAGAGAAATTGCTTGGTAAAGGGGACATGTTATTTGCTCCAATTGGTGCTAATAAACCGATTCGTGTACAAGGTGCGTTCATCTCTGATGATGAAGTAGAACATCTTGTAGAATTTGTAAAAGCTCAGCGAGAACCAGAATATGATGATACTGTTACACAAGAGGCTGAAAAGGAAACAGAAAAAGAATCATCTGAAGAAAATGATATTTACCGTGATGAATTATTAGAGCGTGCGGTAAATCTCGTTATGGAATCTGGACAAGCTTCTGTATCTATGTTACAGCGCCGATTCCGAATAGGTTATACTCGTGCGGCTCGCCTTGTAGATACAATGGAAGATCTTAAAATTGTTGGCCCTAGTATGGGCAGTAAGGCTCGAGAAATTTTGATGAGTCCTGAACAGGCTAAGGCACGATATTTCGCAGACTCTACTGATGAGCAATAATTAAATGATTGCGATATAAGTAGTATGCTGAGTTAGAAAGGAACGAAAATGGCTGAATTAGGCGAAGAATTACGACGTGAACGAGTAAGACGTAATCTAACCTTTAAAGATGTGGAGCAAGTACTACACATTAAAACAACCTATTTGGAAGCTATCGAAGATGGTAAATATGACATCATTCCTGGGCAGGTCTACGTAAAAGGCTTTATTCGTAATTACGGTAATTATTTAGACCTTGATGGTGATCGCTTGGTGAAAGCCTATCAAAGTCAAGTAGGAGATATAGATACGTTTTCTTTGCGTTCTGTTACGCGTCAGAAAGCACAAGCTACGCCAAATTTGGTGCAAAGTGAATTCGTCGAATATCAAACTTCTAAGAAACGTATGTCCTTAGAAACACGTCAACGAAAACGCCAACGTTCTATCGTACAAGAACGCATTGTTTTAGGTATTATTTTATTCTGTATGGCATTATTTTTACTATGGTTATTCCTTTTCTAATAAAAGGGAAGAAAGGCATTTACTCAATCAATGGATAGATTTTTAGTAACAGAACCTTCGGATATGAAGGAACGTGGTTGGGCCGAATTAGATTTTGTCCTCATTAGTGGGGATGCCTATGTAGACCATCCGTCCTTTGCACCTGCGGTTATTGGCAGATATTTAGAGTCCAAAGGGTATCGTGTAGGCATTATAGATCAACCAGATTGGAATGATGTAGAGGCTTTTAAAAAACTAGGTAAACCGCGTCTGGCATCTCTTGTTACAGCAGGAAATCTAGACTCAATGCTCAATAAATTTACGGCTGCAAAGAAAATCCGTCGTCAAGATGATTATTCTCCAGGAGGGGAAGCTGGACATCGTCCAGATCGGGCTACACTGGTATATGCGAATCGTATGAAGGAGGCTTATAGTGATGTTCCTCTTATTATTGGTGGTATAGAGGCATCTTTACGCCGCTTTGGTCATTATGATTATTGGTCAGATACCGTACGTCGTTCTATTTTAGTCGATTCTAAGGCAGATGCACTCATTTATGGTATGGGGGAACTTCAAATTGTAGAATTAGCAGATGCTCTAGATCAAGGTCACTTTAAAGAATCTTTACCATCTATACGTGGTATTTGCTATATGGCAAAGGAAATCCCTACTATAGACTATGTTGAATGTCCGTCTTTTGAGGATATTAAGGCAGATAAGATGGACTTTGCTGATGCATTCCGTATTCAATATGATGAACAAGATCCGTTCTATGGTCGTATTGTTGTACAAAAGCATGGTGATCGATATCTTATCCAAAACACGCCGGCTTTGCCATTGACACAAGACGAAATGGATGGGGTATACAATTTACCATATACTCGTAAATGGCATCCAAAATATGATGACAAGGGTGGTGTACCAGCTCTGAGCGAAGTGCAGTTTAGTCTTGTAAGTCAGCGAGGTTGTTTTGGTAGTTGCTCGTTTTGTGCTATTACAAATCATCAGGGGCGTATCATCCAAAATCGTAGTCATGAGTCCTTAATCGATGAAGCACAAACAATGATTAATATGGATAATTTTAAGGGCTATATCCATGATGTTGGTGGACCTACCGCAAATTTCCGTCATTTAGCTTGTGATAAACAAGCTGTATATGGCGCTTGTAAAGGCCGTACGTGTGCAGCACCTGAACCTTGTGAAAATCTTAATACAAACCACGATGACTATATTGCATTACTCCGTAAATTGCGTAAGTTGAAAGGGGTAAAAAAAGTATTTGTTCGTTCTGGTTTGCGTTATGACTATGTTCTAGCAGATAATAATAAAGATTTTGTTCGTGAGCTTTGTGAATTCCATGTAAGTGGGCAACTAAAAGTGGCTCCAGAACATGTTTCTAAACGTGTTACTGATATGATGGGCAAAGCTGGTAAGGAAGAGTTCCTCACTTTTAAATCCTGGTTTGAAGAGGCCAATAAAAAACTTGGTAAGAAGCAATATTTAGTACCATACTTTATGAGCTCTCATCCTGGGTGTGCCTTGGAGGATGCTATTGAATTAGCTGAGTTCCTACGGGATCAACATATGTATCCAGAACAAGTCCAGGACTTTATTCCTACACCGGGGAGCTTATCGACCTGTATGTATTATACGGGGATTAATCCACTAGATGGAAAGCCTGTATATGTTGCAAAAAAAGGTAGAGATAAAGCTAAGCAGCGTGCTTTAATGCAATATAAAAATATAGAAAATTATGACCTTGTAAAAGAGGCGCTCATTGAAGCGAATCGACGTGACTTGATAGGGTTTGGACCTGAATGTTTGATTCCACCACGCCCAATTGGTCGGAATAATCGTATGAGTCAATCTAGTGGTTCTCGTAATGGTGGGAAGACTAGTGATCGTCGAAACGGACGTCAGTCTAGTGAGAAGAGTAGTAAAGGGAGACCATCTCGTAATGGTATGACGAAATGTCGTCCATCTAATAGTAATCGAGGACGTGGTAGTCGATAATAATGAAGAATAGCGTTGTCTATTCTGGTTTGGGAATACTTTATGTCTTATAGGAGGCATATATGAAACGATGGATTGCTCCGGGCATTTTAGCCCTTTTTGTAGTAGGGATGTTAACCTATGGCGTCAACTTTTATCATCAAGAACAATTAGAACATGCTAAAGAGCCTGTTCGTGGTGAAATTATAGTTTATACAGACTTGCCGAACAATATAACTACATTGCTTGCTGATCGGTATGAAAATGAAAATAATGTAAAGGTTACAGTTTTACCTCTTACAGAAGAACAAATGGCTCAACGGTCGGCTTCAAATGTAGCTGATACATCTGGTGATTTAGTACTTACTTCAGAAGATAATCTCGTTGTGGGTGCTAATACTGGGAAATATGTACCTATCGTTAATGAGAGGATTGACGAAGTACGAGATAATTTAAAGGATATAAATGGATACTGGGTAGGTCTTTGGTATGATCCTATCGTATTTGTTCAGAATGATACATTCTACAATGGGATTGGTAAATATATTACTACATGGGATACATTAGGAAAACAAGGTGACTGGTCTATTGTTATGACCGATTTTGTGGCGTCCCAAAATGCAGCTAACTTGTTATATAACATGGTGGAATATAGAGGGGAACCGGAGGCGTTGAATTATTTATATAGTTTAAAACCGCATGTAATACAACATGCCAAGTTCTTGTCTACTCCAGTTCGCTTGACAGCGCTTGGTGAGTCTAATATTGGTATAGGTAATCTATCTGATGCAGCTCAATATACTCGTCATGGATATCCGATTAAGGTTATTTATCCAATGGATGGAACATCTTATTATGTAACTGGAGCCGCAGTATTAAAGAATTCAAAACATAAAGCAGATAGCGTTGAATTTATTAATTGGTTATTATCAATAAAGACTGCAAAATATATGGTTGAAAATAATTTTACTTATATATTCACGAATCCAGAAATGGAAGAGCCAAAAGATTCATTGGGACATGAGCTAATTTTATGGCCTGTGAATGGTGGTTACACGATAGATGGTAAAAAATTACTGTTGAATCATTGGGTTAGCCAAGTGCGTTTTCGTAAGGAGTAACTTAGTGATATAGCTCTTGTTATAGAGCATAAATCGAGAAATAATCTAGTTAAGAAAGGATATAGAATGGGTAAGAAATTAGGATATGTTAGCCTAGGTTGTGCTAAAAACTTAGTTGATACTGAAGTAATGTTAGGCTTGTTGAAAGATAATGGCTATACGATTACAGAGGACCTAAGCGAAGCAGATCTTATCGTTGTAAATACCTGTACTTTTATTGAGAAAGCAAAAGCAGAGTCTATCAATACCATACTAGAGGTAGCTCAATATAAAGAAGATGGTACTTGTAAAGGTCTTATTGTCGCAGGTTGCCTAAGTCAACAATATCAGGATGAGCTGTTTAAAGAAATCCCTGAAATTGATGCTTTGATTGGTACAGGTGCATGGGATCAAATTATGGTAGCAGTCGATGCTATTGAGCATGGAAACCGTAGTTGTATTATGGAAAATATTACAAATATCTATGATGAGCGTATGCCACGTATTCAAACAACACCTCGTTATAGTGCGTATGTAAAAATTGCTGAAGGGTGTAATAACGGTTGTACTTTCTGTATTATTCCAAAGGTACGTGGTGCATTCCGCAGTCGTACTATCGAGTCTATTAAGGCCGAAGTAGAACGATTGGCTGCGTCCGGTGTTAAAGAGGTCGTCCTTATTGCTCAGGATACAACTAGTTATGGTATTGATCTAAATGATGGTAAACCATTGTTGACTACATTGCTTAAGGAATTAACTATGGTGGAAGGCATCAAATGGATTCGCATGTTATACTTATATCCAACTTTCTTCTCCGATGAATTGTTAGATATTATCGTTAATGAGCCAAAACTTTGTAAATATGTAGATATTCCATTGCAACATGTGAATAACGATATTTTAAAACAAATGAATCGTCGTGATGATCGCAATGATATTGAACGTTTGCTTAAGAAGATTAGAAATGCATCGACCCATATTACATTGCGTACGTCTATCATTGTTGGTTTCCCAGGGGAAACAGATGAGCAATTTGAGGAGCTTTGTGACTTTGTAAAAGAAATTAAATTTGATAATATGGGCGTATTTACCTACTCTCAAGAGGAAGGTACACCAGCTGGTGCCCGTGAAGACCAAGTACCAGAAGAGGTTAAAGAAGACCGTTATCATATTCTCATGTCTATTCAAGCCGCTATTTCTGAAGAGAATAACCGTGATTTAGAAGGTACTATTGACTATGCAATGGTAGAAGAAATCGAGGAAGGTGAGAATGGTACATTACTTGCAAAAGGACGCTTGAAGTCTCAAGCACCTGATGTAGACGGTAATATGTACATTGAGGACTGTGATGAAGCGATTCAACCTGGAGATATTCTTAAAGTACAAGTAGAGCAGGGTTTTGCTTACGACGTAGTAGCTACAGTTGTAGAATAAAACATTGCTCGATACATTCCATTTTGGAGGTGATCTGATGATTGTAGAACTCATTTCTACAGGTTCAGAATTATTGCTAGGTGATACAGTTAATACTAATGTATCTTGGCTAGCACAAGAATTAAATAAATTAGGATATACCATTGCTCATCAATCTGTGGTAGGCGATAATCCAAAGCGTATGGCGGAGGTCTTTCAATTAGCTAGCACTAGAGCGGACATCGTTATTAGTACTGGCGGATTAGGACCAACGCAAGGAGATATTACACGAAATGTATTAGCCGATTCTATTGGACGACCTACTGTATTTAATCAAGAGGCTATGGATGAGGTTAAAAAATTCTTTGACCGTGTAAAACGTACCGTGCCGGATGCAAGTCGTCGAGAAGCTGAGTTGCCTGAAGACGCAAAGGTTCTTAAAAATCCTGTAGGCGTGGCTCCTGGTGTTGTAGTGGAAGATGGAGACACTACATACATACTTTTGCCAGGACCTCCTGGTGAGATGAAGGGTATGTTCCACGATAGTGTGGTGCCTTATTTAATGAATCGATTTGGTTCGCAAGGTGTTGTTACCTCCTATCGTTATGGGGTATACGATATTCGCGAAATTGATTTAGAAAATACCTTAATGGATCTCATTAAGAACCAATCGAATCCAACCATTGCGTTACTCATTAAAAAGGGGTACATAGAGGTTCGTATTACTGCTAAGGCTGACACCTTAGAGGCTGCCCATGAGGTTCTCAACCCTTGGGATGCTATCATTCGAGAACGATTAGGAGCTCGTGTAGGACGTGACTTGACTGTTTCTATGGAGGAAACACTTGGTCATGTATTACTTGAAGAGCATAGCACTATTAGTACTGCTGAATCCTGTACTTCTGGATTAGTTGGTAAATTACTAACTAATGTGAGTGGCAGTAGTGAGTACTACATGGGTGGCGTTATTTCGTATAGCAACGACATAAAACATCGTGTACTAAGTGTACCTCAAAACATGCTCGATACGTATGGTGCCGTTAGTGAGCAAGTCGCTAAGGCTATGGCAGAGGGGGCACGAACTGTGGGTCAAACAACATATGCCGTTTCTACGACTGGTATAGCTGGTCCTGGCGGCGGTAGCCCTGAAAAGCCAGTTGGTCTTGTATGGTTTGGGGTTACTGGACCTCATGGAACGGTGGCTCATAAGGCTAATTTAATTGGTAATCGTGAAGATATTCGACAAAGTGCAGCAGAGCTAGCACTATATTATGTGTATACTTATATAACAGAAAAGGGGAAATAAAAGAATGGCTGTAGATGGCAGACAAGCAGCGTTGGATAACGCGTTAAAACAAATTGAAAAAGATTTTGGTAAAGGCGCTATTATGCGTCTTGGTGAAGCAGCTGATCGCATGAATGTAGAGGTTATCTCCTCCGGTTCTCTTGCTATCGATATCGCTGTTGGTGTAGGGGGCTTCCCTCGCGGCCGTGTAATTGAAATCTACGGTCCGGAATCTTCTGGTAAAACAACAGTAGCGCTTCACGCTGTAGCAGAAGCGCAAAAACAAGGTGGCATTGCGGCTTTTATTGATGCAGAACATGCGATGGATCCTGTATATGCTCGTAACTTAGGTGTAGATATTAATAATCTATTGATTTCTCAACCAGATAATGGTGAGCAAGCTCTTGAAATTACAGAAGCTTTAGTTCGCAGTGGCGCTGTAGATATCGTCGTAGTTGACTCCGTTGCAGCTTTAGTGCCTAAAGCTGAAATCGAAGGCGAAATGGGCGATGCTCACGTAGGTTTACAAGCTCGTTTGATGAGTAAAGCATTGCGTAAACTGACTGGTATCATCAGCAAGTCTAAAACTGTTGTTATCTTTATCAACCAATTGCGTGAAAAAGTAGGCGTCATGTTTGGGAACCCTGAAACTACAACAGGTGGTCGTGCATTGAAATTCTATTCTTCTGTACGCCTTGATGTTCGTAAGGGTGAACTTATTAAAGCTAACAACGAAAATGTTGGTGCTCGCACTAAAGTTAAAGTAGTTAAAAACAAAGTAGCACCTCCATTCAAAACAGCAGAATTTGACTTGATGTATGGTGAAGGTATTTCTAAAGCAGGTACTCTTATCGATATCGGTACAAATATGGAAATCATCAATAAATCTGGTGCATGGTATTCCTACAATGGGGAACGTATGGGCCAAGGTAAAGAGGCGGCTAAACAATACTTGCTCGACAATCCACAAATTGCTGATGAGATTGATCGTATTATTCGCGATACATTAGCGGTTGGCACTGAAGAAATCGATGTAATCGGTGAAGAAGTAACTGAAGAAGTATAATCATGAGTGAAGAAACGATGCAAGCTGCTATGGATCAAGCGTATCGCTTCCTAGCTCAACGATTTCTTAGTTCCTATGAACTGACACAAAAAATGAGACGTAAACAAATCGAGGACCCAATCATTGAGCGGGTCCTCGAACGCCTTAGAGACTATGATTATATCAATGATGAGCGCCTGTCTGAACAAGTCTTAAACTATTTGATGAAAGAACAAAAATACGGCGCCTACATGATTAAGCAAAAGATGAAACTTAGAGGTCTTACTGTGCCTCCGGAAATCTCTGATTATGATGAAGTGAAAGCCGCTTATCGTGTGGTGGAGAAAAAATTTGGTTCCATTCTCAATGAGGATTTCACTCCTCGTGTAAAAGTCTTTAATTTTCTCAAATATAGAGGGTTTTCAACGAGTACTATCCAAGTTGTGTGCAATGATTTTTATGAATAGATAGTACTTTTTCTGAGGCCTTACCAGGCTTGTAAAATCTTGACAGAAAGGGCTTTCAAGTCTAAAATTAATAATAGCCTTATTTATTTATATGATGATATGGCTAAATGATAATTTAATGCATGAAGGGCATAAAAAGGAGCATGAAAGCTCGATTTTGAGAATTTAAGAGGAGGTGAGACAGATTTTAGAAGATGTGGGACATATTTTAGAGTATTGTCTAATTGCAGTGGTAATGGTACTGATTGGACTAGGGGCAGGCTATTTTTTTAGAAAAAATATTGCTGAAGGAAAACTGAATCAAGCTGAACAAGAGGCTGCACGCATCATCGCAAATGGTGAGCGCACAGCTGAGTCTAAAAAGAAAGAAGCTTTATTAGAAGCGAAAGAAGAAATTCATAAGCTCCGTTCTGATGTAGAACGAGAAAATAAAGATCGCCGTTCTGAACTTCAACGTATGGAACGTCGTATTCTTCAAAAAGAAGAATCTTTGGATAAAAAATTAGACAATATTGAACACAAAGAGGAAGCTTTACATCGCAAAGAAGCTGACTTAGCCCAAAGCCGTGAAAAAATTGAAGCTTTGTATGAAAAACAAATGGCAGAGTTAGAACGTATTTCTGGCATGACATTTGAAGAAGCTAAGAATATCTTGTTAACAAATGTAGAACAAGAAATTCGTCATGAAACGGCAATTATGGTTAAGGAAATGGAGCAGCAAGCTAAGGATGATGCGGAGAAAAAAGCAAAAGAAATTATCTCCTCTGCAATCCAACGTTGCGCAGCTGACCATGTGGCGGAGACTACCGTATCCGTAGTGGCATTGCCTAATGATGAAATGAAAGGCCGCATTATTGGTCGTGAGGGCCGTAATATTCGCGCACTCGAAACATTAACAGGTATTGATTTGATTATCGATGACACACCAGAAGCAGTTATTCTTTCTGGCTTCGACCCAATTCGTCGTGAAGTGGCTCGTATTGCTTTAGAAAAATTGATTGTAGATGGTCGTATCCATCCAGCTCGTATTGAAGAAATGGTTGGTAAGGCTCGTAAAGAGGTTGACCAAACTATTAAAGAAGCTGGTGAACAAGCAACATTTGAAGCTGATGTTCATGGCTTACATCCTGAAATTGTTAAGATTTTAGGTCGTTTGAAATATCGTACTAGTTACGGTCAAAACGTTTTGAAACATTCTATTGAAGTATCTCATTTAGCAGGTTTGATGGCAGCTGAACTAGGCTGTGATGTAACATTGGCTAAACGAGGTGGTTTGATCCATGATATTGGTAAAGCATTAGACCGTGAACTTGAAGGTTCTCATGTTCAAATCGGTGTTGATGTGGCTCGTAAATATCGTGAAAGCGCAGCAGTAATTAACTGCATTGGCGCTCATCATGGTGATGAAGAGTTCCAATCTGTAGAAGCTGTATTAGTAGCAGCTGCTGATGCTATCTCTGCGGCTCGTCCAGGAGCACGTCGAGAAACATTAGAAAACTACTTAAAACGTTTATCTAAATTGGAAGAAATCGCTGAATCCTTCGAAGGCGTTGAAAAATGCTTTGCTATTCAAGCAGGTCGTGAGATTCGCGTTGTAGTAAAACCGGATAAGATTGATGAAGCTGAGTCTACATTACTTGTTCGGAATATCGTAAAACGCATCGAGTCTGAACTCGAATATCCAGGCCAAATTAAGGTCGTAATTATTCGTGAAACTCGCGTTGTGGATTACGCAAAATAATATGCTATAAGAGATAAATATAGGCTGCAATGATTTCATTGCAGCCTATTATTATCAAATTTCATTTGCATATAATTTAAAGATACGGAGTATAGGAATCCTTATGTATTGATTTCTAATAGATGATGATTCCTATGATTCGTATCGGTTATTAAACCGGTTGACTCGATAATTGATTAAATTACTTTACAAATAGAGGATTTTTTATTTGTATATCGAATTAATATATATAAGGGAAGGAGGCGTTGGCTATGAGCAGATATTTTGAAAATGAATTGATTGAACAAATCAAAGATGCAAATGATATTGTATCTGTAATATCCGAGCATGTAGCTTTAAAGAAACGGGGCAAGAACTATTGGGGTTGTTGTCCATTTCATAATGAAAAGACGCCGTCCTTTAGTGTTGCCCCTGAAAAGGGCTTTTATTATTGTTTTGGCTGTCATGCATCGGGGAATGTCATTAAATTCCTCATGGAACTAGAGCATTTAAGCTTTGTAGAGGTTCTAGAGCGGCTTGCTAATCGTGCTAATATTCCCTTGCCGGAGGCAAAACTTTCACCAGAACAACGAGCTCGAGATGAACGACGAAAAAAACTATATGAAGCTTCAGAATTAGCGGCTACATTTTTCCATAACTGCCTTACTCAAACATCGATTGGTAAGGTGGGCCTTGATTACTTAAAAAAACGGGGCCTTACAAAAGATACAATTGAAAAATTCAAATTAGGCTTTGCTCCAGATGGTTGGGATAAGTTGTATCGCGCCTTTCACGAACGTGGTATCGATGATTCTATTCTCTTGGAGTTGAATCTGGTCCGTAAAAACCAAAAGGGACAGTTTTACGATTTCTTTAGAAACCGAATTATGTTTCCTATTATGGATGGTAAAGGTCGTGTAGTTGCCTTTGGTGGTCGTGTTATGGATGACAGCACGCCAAAATATTTAAACTCACCAGAATCAGCCATCTTTGAAAAGGGAAAACTATTATTTGCCTTTGATAAGGCTTATAAATCTATTCGTCAAGAGAGACAGGCTATCCTTGTGGAAGGGTATATGGACGTTATATCTGCTCATAACCATGGTGTTACTAATGTAGTAGCATCCTTGGGGACGGCTTATACACGAGATCATGGTAATATATTAATGAGGCAGGCTGATGAAATTGTGCTAGCCTATGATATGGATGGTGCAGGTCGTCAAGCAGCAGCTAGGGCTATAGAATTATTACAAAATACGGACTTTAAGGTGCGTGTTCTGGCTATGCCAGATGGTAAGGATCCAGATGATTATGTACGTAATCATGGAGGACAAGCATTTAAAGATTTAGTAGCTAAAGCGGTTAAGCCTCTTGATTATTTATTAAGTGAGTCCTTAATTAAACATGACACAAATAATACGGAAGGGAAGCAAGCTGTTATGGCTGATGTATTCCCATATATTGCTAATATAGATAGTCAAACACAACGGGATGATGCTCTAAAGACATTGGCATTACCACTATGGCTTGATAATAGTAGTATTTTTAGATATTTCCGAGACTATGTAAAAAAAGGACAAATTGAATTGGTTGATACTGCGTCTACACCGTTGCCAACACAGGATTTACCTAAAGGTGATGCAGAAAAATTATTGTCCTTAGCCTTTACAGATGGTGAAGTGTTACAACATATGATGAGCTATTTGCCATTAGAAGACTTTGAAAAAATTGAATATCGAGGTATAATAGAAAAGATATTCACCTTATTTAAACAAGAAGGTCGTCTAGATGATACTGCCATTCAATCTGTTTTATCCCCATCGGAGTATGATATTTACTCTAGATTGGTTGTTATGAGTGACGATGAATATAAGGTACAAGTGCCTGGATTAATCCGCAAGATCAGGATTCATTCATTGCGTGAACAGTATAAAGCGCATTCAATTATGGCGGATCAATTAAAACGGGCAGGAGATTCGACATTTATTAGCGAATTACATAAGTGTCAGGAAATACAGAACTTAATTAGAGAATGGTCTAAGTAATATAATGTAAGAAGGAGAGCGCTGTGGCTAAGAAAGTACAAAAAAGTCAAATAGAGGAGATTGTAGAACAACTTCTTGAAAAAGGCCGAAAAACCGGCGTGTTGACACAATCAGAGATTTCAGATGCTCTTCATGAGCAAACTGGACTTACTGCGGAACAATTAGACGATATTTATACTACATTTGGTAAATTAAATATTGAAGTAGTGGCTGATATCGACAGTGAGGATGCGGACGCTAATCCAATAGAACCAGAAGAAGAGGATGAAGAAGATACTTCTAGTGAAAAGAATATCTCCATCGATTTAAGTGTAGACTCTGGTGTTAACATTGATGATCCTGTACGTATGTATCTCAAGGAAATTGGTCGTGTCCCATTGCTTTCTGCAGATGAAGAAATCGTTTTAGCAAAGCAAATTGAAGCTGGCGCAGCAGAAGATGCTACATATAAAGATATTCAACTTGCCAAAAAGGCTAAGAAAAAATTGGTAGATGCTAACTTGCGCTTAGTTGTAAGTATTGCAAAACGTTATGTAGGTCGCGGCATGTTATTCTTGGATTTGATTCAAGAAGGTAACTTGGGCCTTATTAAAGCTGTAGATAAGTTCGATTATACAAAGGGTTATAAATTCTCCACATATGCAACATGGTGGATTCGTCAAGCTATTACTCGTGCTATTGCGGACCAAGCTCGTACGATTCGTATTCCTGTACATATGGTAGAAACAATCAATAAATTGATTCGTATTTCCAGACAATTATTGCAAGATAAAGGTCGTGAACCATTACCAGAAGAAATCGCAGAAGGTATGGGCATTACGGTAGAGCGCGTGCGTGAAATTCAAAAAATCGCACAAGAGCCAGTATCATTGGAAACTCCAATTGGTGAAGAGGAAGACTCTCACTTGGGAGACTTTATTGAGGACCAAGATGCTATTGCTCCAGATGATGCAGCTAGCTACATCTTATTACAAGAACAAATTGAAGATGTATTTACATGCCTAACTGATCGTGAGCAACAAGTATTGATTTTGCGATTTGGTTTAAAAGATGGCAAACCGCGTACATTGGAAGAAGTTGGTCAACATTTTAATGTAACGCGTGAACGTATTCGTCAAATTGAAGGTAAAGCTCTTACTAAATTGCGCAATCGTGGAAAACGCGATAAAATTAAAGATTTCTTATAGGATATTGAATCTATTAAGGGTTGTAATACAGTGTTAGAGTACTGTATTGTAGCCCTTTTATGATATAATTATACATAGCAGTAAGATTGAGTATTAATTAAAGAGACCTAGCCTATTTATCTTGACTAATAGTTAGGCTATTCGGTATAATTAATGAGCTAGAAACTAACTGTGGGCCTATAGCTCAGGGGTAGAGCAACCGGCTCATAACCGGTCGGTCCCTGGTTCGATCCCAGGTGGGCCCACCAATTATGTTGATATCTACCGTCCTTGAGAATTCAAGGGCGGTTATTTTTATATATAGTAATAGAGGAATTATGGAACCTAGACCTATGATGGATCGCTTAGAGGCGGTGTTTTCAATCGTACCAAAAGCTCATGCTATAGCTGATATTGGTACTGATCATGGATATTTAGCAGTAGAACTTATCAACCGTAATCGTGCTGAATTTGTTATTGCTGGCGACGTGCATAAAGGACCTTTAGAATCTGCAAAAGAATATGTTCAATCTTGTGGGTTAACTTCTAAAGTAGATTGTCGATTAGGGGATGGTCTAAAGGTAACAGAGAAGGGCGAATTAAATGGTGCCATTTGCTGTGGTATGGGTGGATATCTCATGCGCGATATTGTAGATGCCGGTCCAGAGCCTTTAGAGTTCTACGTATTACAACCACAGAATGGACAAAAAGAATTACGTCAATATATGGTACAAAAGGGCTATGTTATCGTCCTTGAAATCATCGTTGAAGATGCAGGAAAGCTATATACTGCATTTTTAGCAGTGCGTAATGATCAGGTAGAAGCGTATACGGGCATGACTGAATACGTAGATGTTTATCAATCATTACCAGAGGATTCGTTATTATGGTCTGTAGGTGCTCTTTTGGAACAGGAACGACCATCACTTTGGACGAAATATATTGAGTACTTAATATATCAACGACAATGTGCACTAGACGGTATGACTGAGCAATTGAGCCATACAGATAAATATAAGGATTTAGAGCGTGAAGTAGAATTTCTGCACGGACTTTTAGAAGATAGAAAGAAGTGAGCTTTATGACAACAGTTCAACAAGTTATTACCTTAATGGAACAATTAGCCCCTCGATCCTATGCAGAATCTTGGGATAATGTGGGCCTCATGGTGGGGGATAGAAATGCTATCGTTACAGGCGTGTTAACTACATTAGATGTAACCGAGGAGGCCATTTCATATGCCATTGAACATGACTGTAATCTAATTGTTAGTCATCACCCGTTGATTTTTAAGGGCTTAAAACAATTGTCTTGTGATACGGCGCAAGGGCGAATGATTAATCAATTAATCCAACATAATATTGCCGTGTACAGTGCACATACCAATCTTGATATTGCACCTGGTGGCTTGAATGATATGTTGGCAGAACAATTAGGTCTTATAGATGTTAAGGGCTTTATCAAAACTGGGAAAGACGCATTGTATAAGATAACCACCTTTGTACCTGAAAATGCAGCTGATGCGGTTCGAATGGCAATGGGAGCTGCTGGGGCTGGACGTATTGGTAACTATGAATACTGTAGTTTTAGTGCTCATGGTGAAGGTCGTTTTGTAGGCAATGATGACTCTCATCCTGTTGTGGGTGAAGCAGGATCTATGACAGTAGTACCAGAAGTACAAATCAATGCGTTGGTAGATGGTATACATTTGCAACACGTCATTGAAGCGATGAAAGATGCACATCCTTATGAAGAGGCTGCTTATGAGGTACTATCCTTAGTTGAGCCGAAAGGGGCGACTCAATATTTAGGTCGTATTGGTAGATTACCAAACGCCTTAAATTTAGATACATTCCGTGAATGGGTACAGGAAGCATTACCAGAGGCTAATATTCGTTTTGCTGGCATAGTGCCTAAAGAAATTCAATCCATAGCACTATGTTCTGGTGCCGGTGCTGAATTTATTAAGGATGCAGCTCGCTTGCGTGTAGACGCATATGTTACAGGCGATGTGAAATATCATGATGCACAATTAGCTAAAGAGCTTGGATTGCTTGTAGTTGATGCAGGACATTTTGGCACAGAATCTATTGTTGCTAGCGGTTTACGTGACTATTTACTTAGTAAAGATTTATCTGTTCCTGTGAAAGCTTTTACGGAACAGAATGATTTCTTTTTCTTATAATATTGCATTTTCTTGCAACAAATAGGCTAGCTATGATAAACTGAATTGAAGCAAGTATGAAAGACGGTTGCGAGTCCATAGGACTCGAGGAAAGTCCGAGCTCCATAGGGCAGGATGCCAGATAACGTCTGGCGAGGGTAACCTTAGGGAAAGTGCCATAGAAAAGGAAACCGCCACGTCAGTGGTAAGGGTGGAAAGGTGAGGTAAGAGCTCACCAGCAGTTTGGTAACAGGCTGGCTCGGTAAACCCCATCCGGAGCAAGACCGAATAGGGAAGGGTTAAGGGTGGTCCCGCCTACCTTCCGGGTTGTGTCGCTCGAGCGTGCAGGCGACTGTACGCCTAGAAAGATAATCGTCACCGCGCAAGCGGAACAGAACTCGGC
>JAGZGB010000014.1 GCA_018367495.1 Veillonella sp.
TCCATACATCTTGATTACTGACCGTAAAATCAGTGCTATCGCTGATATGTTGCCAACACTTGAAAAAGTGGTAAAAGTAGGTAAAGAACTTCTTATCATTGCTGAAGATGTAGAAGGTGAAGCATTGGCTACATTGGTAGTAAACCGCTTGCGTGGTACTTTTAAAGCAGTAGCTGTAAAAGCTCCTGGCTTTGGTGACCGTCGTAAAGCTATGCTTGAAGATATCGCTATCTTGACTGGTGGTACTGTAATCACTGAAGATATGGGCCGTAAACTTGATTCCGTAGAACTTACAGACCTTGGTACAGCTCGTCAAGTTCGCATCACTAAAGATGAAACTACAATCATCGATGGTGTAGGCGATAAAGACGTAATCGCTAAACGTGTAAGCCAAATCCGTGCACAAGTGGAAGAAACAACTTCTGAATTCGACCGTGAAAAATTACAAGAACGTCTTGCAAAATTATCCGGTGGTGTTGCAGTTATCGAAGTAGGTGCTGCTACAGAAGTTGAAATGAAAGATAAAAAACTTCGTATCGAAGATGCATTGAACGCAACTCGCGCTGCTGTTGAAGAAGGTATCGTAGCAGGTGGTGGTACTACATTCATCGATATCATCCCTGCATTGAATACATTAGAAGAAACTGGTGACGTTCAAACAGGTATTAACCTTGTTAAACGTGCAGTAGAAGAACCTCTTCGTCAAATCGCTTACAATGCTGGTCTTGAAGGTTCTGTTGTAGTAGAAAAAGTTAAAAATACAGAAGCTGGCGTAGGTTTCAATGCATTGACTGAAGAATATATCGACATGGTTAAAGCTGGTATTGTGGATCCTGCTAAAGTAACACGTTCTGCTCTTCAAAATGCTGCATCTATTGCATCTCTTGTATTGACTACTGAAACAATCGTAGCTGATAAAGTAGAAGAAAATGCTGCCGCACCTGCAATGCCTCCAATGGGTGGTATGGGCGGTATGATGTAATCAACTGCTTAGACCATAATATATAATATTTAGAATAATCCTAATGAATTAGGAACTATATGTTCACTTTTTCATTAGGATTATTTTTATATTTAATTTAATAATCAATGGTAATTTATATCATATATGTTACACATATTATTAATAGTAAAGATAGTACATGATATTTTTTGACGATTAATAATTTGAATTAGATTAATAATTTGAATTAGATTATTATATATGGTTTATTAAATCGACAAAATTGATTTTAAAAACCATATATGTTATAATTCTATAGAATTTAATATTGAGTCTAGTTTGACATAGTAGTTTTTGAACATTATAATATGGCTATCGAAATATTTCGATTTCATTTTGTTTGAAAGAAGGATTACTATGTTGAGCTTTATTTTTAAAAGTAAACCTAATTATATTAATTTTGGCCTCTTAGTTTACCGTTTGGCACTTGGCATTTCCATGTTTTATCATGGTTATTTAAAGTACTTGAGCGGTGCTGAAGGCCTTTATAAAGTTGGGGCTATGTTGGCACCATTAGGTGTACCTGGTGGTTATGAAATATTAGGTACCATGGCAGCATATGCAGAAATGATAGGCGGCGTACTTATAGCAATTGGTCTATTTACACGTATTGGATCTTTGCTAATCATAGGTACATTAGCTATGGCAACAACATTAAATCTTAATGGCAGCTTCTTTAGCTGGGATTATCCATCTCAAATGGGCTTTGGTGCACTTATGTTGTTCTTTGTTGGTGCAGGTCGCTATAGCCTAGATAAAGCTTTATTTAAATAATAATTAGGATAATAGACTCATCGCTTGATGGGTCTTTTATTTGTGTAGAGAGGTTATTATGAATACAAAAACAGTTCCGTTTACAGCTGAACAATTAGAAAATATTATTGCCCAATATCCAACACCATTTCATATTTACGATGAAGAAGGTATCGTAGAAAATATGAAAGCATTCATCAATGCATTCTCTTGGAATAAAGGGTTTAAACAATATTTTGCTGTAAAAGCAACTCCAAATCCATATATTATGCGTGTATTACAAAAGCTTGGTGTAGGTGCCGATTGTTCTTCCTTAGCAGAATTAATGCTATGTGAAAAAGTGGGCATTACAGGTCATGATATTATGTTCACATCTAATGACACACCATATGTGGAATACAAAAAAGCACTTGAATTAGGTGCCATCATCAATCTTGATGATATTACTCATATTGAATATTTGGAAAAAAATCATGGCTCCTTGCCTGATACATTCTGCGTGCGTTACAACCCAGGCTCCTTAAAAGAAGGGGGAAATACTATTATTGGTCTTCCTGAAGAAGCTAAATATGGTATGACACGTGAACAAATTCTTGAGGCTTACAAACAATTGCAAGCAAAAGGTGTAAAACACTTTGGTATCCATACAATGGTTGTATCTAATGAGCTTGATATCGATGGCTTAGTTGGCACCGCTGAACTTTGCTTCAATCTTGCTGTAGATATTAAAAATGAACTCGGTATCAATGTTGAGTTTATCGATCTTGGTGGTGGCGTAGGTGTTGCTTATAAACCAGAACAAACACCTGTAGATTTTAAAGCGCTTAGCAAGGGTGTAGAAGAGGCTTACAATAGAATTCTTGTAGCTAATGGTCTTGGTGATGTGGCATTAGCTTATGAATGTGGTCGTATGGTAACAGGTCCTTTTGGTTACCTTGTTTCTACAGCTATTCATAAAAAGGATATTTACCGTCACTATATCGGTCTAGACTCCTGCATGGCAAACCTTATGCGTCCAGCATTATATGGTTCTTATCATCATATTACTGTAATGGGGAAAGAAAATGCACCTAAGGATCACGTATACGATGTAACTGGTTCTTTATGTGAAAATAATGATAAATTTGCTATTCAACGTGAGTTGCCAAAAATTGATATTGGCGATCGTATCATCATCCATGATGCTGGTGCGCATGGTCACTCCATGGGCTTTAACTATAATGGTAAATTACGCTCTGCTGAGTTGTTATTACATAAAGATGGTTCTGTTACACAAATTCGACGTGCTGAAACATATGATGATTTGTTTGGCACTCTTGATTTCTCCAACCTATAATTTAATATTGAGAATCGAATAGGATGAGAATAAATATTAATAAAAGCTTATCAATATATGTAATATACGATATTTTTTTAATTCCTGTATATTTTAGTAGGAATATCTTGCTATCATTTAGATAAGAATGTATAATGATTATAGATTGTTATGCACATACTTGCTAAGTTGGCGAGAATTACGGCGGTATTCACGTTAGTGCGTACCGCCTTTTTATATGTGTCAATATATACGTTTTACATATAATACTTGTATGTTTCTTATGAACACATACATTATGAGAAGGAGTGAACATTTTGGCTGAATTACTTCAGATAAAAGATTTAAAGGTATCCGTTGAAGGTAAACAAATCTTAAAAGGTATCGACTTAACAATTAATAAAGGTGAAATTCATGTTGTAATGGGTACAAATGGTGCAGGTAAATCTACACTTGCCAATGCTATTATGGGCAACACTACATATACTGTAGATAGTGGTTCTATTATTTTTGATGGTAAAGATATTACGGAAGATGCTGTAAATGATCGTGCAAAAGCAGGTATTTTTATGTCCTTCCAAAATCCAATCTCCATCCCTGGTATTACTGTAGAAAACTTCATTCGTACTGCTAAATCTACTATTACAGGTGAAAACGTTCGTGCTTTATCTTTTAAAAAAGAATTGAAAGGAAAAATGGATGAATTATCCTTTGATTTGTCCTATGCACAACGCTATGTAAATGAAGGTTTTTCCGGTGGTGAACGCAAGAAAAATGAAATTCTTCAAATGTCTATCCTGAATCCTAAATTAGCTATTCTTGATGAAACAGACTCCGGCCTTGACGTAGATGCGGTTCGTATCGTATCTGAAGGTGTACAACGTTTCCACAACGAAGAAAATGCTGTATTGATCATCACTCACCACAACCAAATCTTGCAAAAATTAAAACCTGATTTCGTTCATGTATTGATCAATGGTAAGATCGTTAAAACTGGTGATGCTTCTCTTGTACGTGAAATCGAAGAAAAAGGTTACGACGCATACAAAGCATTAGCATAGGAGGCACAATGGAAGAAAGAAAGAAAACCCAAGTCGCGGATATGGACCGTGGTGTCTACGATATTAAGAATGATTTTGAATATTCTTATATTTCTGATGCTGGTTTAACAGAAGATATTATCCGTGAAATTTGGTCTAATAAAAATGAACCTGAATGGATGCTTGATTTCCGTTTGAAATCTTTAGAAATCTACAATCGCATGGGGATTCCAAATTGGATTCCTGATATTTCTGGCTTAGATATGGCAAATATTCATACCTATGTTAAGCCTAAGGTAGATATGAAAGAAAACTGGGACGAAGTTCCAGAAGAAATTAAAAGCACGTTTGACCGCTTAGGTATTCCAGAAGCGGAAAAAACATCTCTTGCAGGTGTGGGTGCTCAGTATGACTCTGAAGTCGTTTATCACAGTATCCAAGAAGATCTTGTTAAACAAGGCGTTATCTATACAGATATTGAAACAGCACTTCATGAGCATGAAGAAATTGTAAAAAAATACTGGATGACATTGATTCCTCCAACTGACCACAAATGGGCAGCTCTTCATGGTGCTGTTTGGTCTGGTGGTTCCTTCGTATATGTTCCAGCAGGTGTGCAAGTAGAGATTCCATTGCAATCCTATTTCCGTTTGAATGCACCAGGTGCTGGTCAGTTTGAACATACTATGATTATTGTTGAAGAAGGCGCTAAATTGCACTTCATCGAAGGTTGTTCCGCGCCTAAATACGACGTATCCAACCTTCATGCTGGTGCCGTTGAATTGTTTGTAAAAGATAATGCTACATTGCGTTATTCTACAATTGAAAACTGGTCTAAGAACATGTACAACCTTAACACAAAACGTTGTGTTGTTGGTAAAGGTGGTACTATTGAGTGGGTATCTGGTTCCTTTGGTTCCAAAGTATCTTGCTTGTATCCAATGAGTATCCTTAATGGTGAAGGTGCACATGCTGAATTTACAGGTGTAACATTTGCTGGTGAAGGACAATTTCTTGATACTGGTTGTAAGGTAGTTCATAATGCACCTTATACAACAAGTAATGTAAACTCTAAATCTATCTCTAAATCCGGTGGTGCTGCTATTTACCGTGGTCTTTTGAAAATTGGTCCTAAAGCAGAACATTCCAAAGCGACTGTATCTTGTGAATCTTTGATGCTTGATGCAGAGTCCCAATCTGATACAATTCCAGCTATTATCGTAGAAAACGATAATGTGGATTTAGGCCATGAAGCTAAAATCGGTCGTATTTCTGACGAAGCGATTTTCTATCTCATGACACGTGGTATTAGTGAAGAAGAAGCTCGTGCAATGCTCGTTCGTGGTTTCGTAGAGCCAATTTCTAAAGAATTACCACTTGAGTATGCTGTAGAAATGAACAATCTAATCAATCTTGAATTAGAAGGTTCTATCGGTTAAGGAGGAATTATGAGCGAATTACTATTTAATGAACTCCCTAGACCGACATTCAGATGGTTGCGTGTTAACCATACTGTAAGCTCTCTAGTTGGAGATGATACATCCGTACAATCCATCGCTGTAGAAGCGAATCAAAGTATACTTTCACCATTGCCTACAGGGGCTCCATTATTAGATGCTAAATATGAAGGTGCTAATAAGGAAGCTGTTCAAGCATTGGTGGATAGTGCAGAAGGTTATGCTATCAATATTCCTGCTAATGCAAAGGAAGTTGTAGGTATTCGTATTGACGCTAATGCACGTGTAGCTAACCGTTTCCAATTCATCGTTGGTAAAGGGGCAGAACTAGAGGTACAATTCTATGTAACTGGCTCTGGTAAAGCTGTAACAAATGTTAATTACTTAAATGAATATGATGTAAAAGAAGGCGGTAATGTTGTTGTTAAAAAGGTAAATCTTTTACCTGAACATGTACAACATATCGAACATCGCTATACAAAATTAGAAGATAAAGCAGATGTAGAATACATCAATATTGAACTTGGTGGTAGTGAAAATATTTTGAACTACTATCATGATTTAGTAGGTCAAGAATCCCGTATGGTTCATGATATTGCTTATCTTGGCAACGAAGAGCAAAAATTTGATATTTCTATGGTTATGAGTCATGCAGGCAAAAAGTCCTACAGTGACATTCATACATTAGGTGCTCTTAGTGGCAATTCTAAAAAATCCTTCCGCGGCACACTAGATTTCCTCAATGGAGCAACAGCTTCTGAGGGTGCGGAAGAAGATACTTGCTTATTGTTAGATCCAACTGTAAAATCTGTATCTTTACCACTTTTATTGTGTAAAGAAGATAATGTAGTAGGTAATCATGCAGCAAGTGCAGGCCAAATTGATCATAATAAATTGTTCTATATCATGAGCCGTGGCTTTAGTGAAGTAGAAGCAAAACATATTATTGTTGAATCTATGATTCGACCTATTATTGATCGCATTGGTGATGAAACGATTGAAGAGGCAGCTTTAACAGCTGTACGTAATAAAATTTAAAGAGGCGTTTTTATGAGACCAATTGCAGAAGCATACAAAGACTTTCCTATACTACATAAAGAGCATAATGGGCACCGCGTTATCTATTTAGATAGCGGTGCTACTGCACAAATTCCACAGTCCGTAATTGATCGTGTTGTGGAACATATGACACAACGTAATGGTAATCCACATCGTGGCTCTCATGTTTTAGCTATTGAAGCATCTGAAGACTATGAAAATGCACGTGATCGTGTAGTTGAATTTATCAATGCTCGTGAACGTGAAGAAGTCGTATTTACACGTAATAGTACAGAATCTATGAACTTGATTGCTCATAGCTATGGTCTTCATAATGTAAAAAAAGGTGAAAAGATTGTCATTACTGTTGCTGAACATCATGCAAACCTTGTAACATGGCAATACGTAGCAGAACAAACAGGGGCAACCTTAGAATATATGTACCTTGATGAACATGGGCATTTAAAAGAGGGCGAAATTAATAAAATCGATGAAAACACTAAAATTGTTGCCTTTGCTCATGTTAGTAATGTACTTGGCATGGAATTTCCTGTAAAAGAATTAACTGAAAAAGCACATTCTGTAGGAGCTGTAGTGGTTCTAGATGGTGCTCAATCTACACCTCATAAAAAAATTGATGTTCAAGAATTAGATTGTGACTTCTTCGTATTCTCTGGGCATAAAATGTGTGCGTCTCAAGGTATTGGTGTACTCTATGGTAAACGTGAATTATTAGAAGCTATGCCTCCATTCTTGTTGGGTGGGGATATGATTGAATATGTAAAAGAACAAACTGCTACATTCAATGAGCTTCCATATAAGTTCGAAGCAGGTACTCCAAATGCTGATGGTGCCGTTTCCTTGCACGCGGCAATTGATTATTTAGAATCTTTTGGTATGGATGCTATTGAAGCCTATGAAGAGGAATTAGTAGCATATATTCTTCCTAAAATTGTTGAATTGCCTCATGTTCATGTGATTGGTTCCCAAAACCCTAAGGAAAAACATGGTGTAATTGCATTCACTGTAGATGATGTACATCCTCATGATGTGGCTACGATTTTGGATTCTAAAGGTATTTGTGTTCGTTCTGGTCACCATTGTGCTCAACCACTAGGCGCATTCTATAATGTGTCTGCATCTACTCGTTTAAGTATGTACTTATATACTCGTAAAGAAGATCTCGATGCATTCCTTGAAGTGTTAAAGACAGTTCGTTCAGTAATGGGTTTTAAAGATTAGGAGATTTACCATCAATGGAAATGGATCAATTATATACGGAACTTATTTTGGAACACAACCAAGATAAGCGTAATAAACATGAGTTAGCTCATTTTACAAATTCTGAACATGGACATAACCCTAGTTGTGGTGATGATCTAACATTACAACTCAACGTAGAAGATGGCATTATCAAAGATGCTGCTTATACAGGTTCGGGATGTGCTATCAGCCAAGCATCTGCATCTATGATGATTGATATCATTAAGGGTAAGACTGTTGAAGAAGCTCTTCGTTTGGTAGAAATTTTCTTAGGTATGATTAAAAAAGAAATTACTGATGAAAATGAGTTAGAAGAATTAGAAGATGCTATGGCATTACAAAATATCTCTAACATGCCAGCACGTGTTAAGTGTGCGGTTCTTGCATGGCATACATTAAAAGAGGCTTTAAAGAAATAATATGAAGAAAACAATATTATTTGACTTAGATGGAACTCTAACAGACTCTCAAGAAGGTATTCTTAAAAGTATTAAATTTGCATTGGAACATTTTGGATATGATGTACCTGATGAAGAAACATTGCAATTATTTTTAGGACCACCATTGGTAGATGCTTTTCAAGAGCATTGTGGCATGACCTTTGAGCAAGCGGAAGAAACATACTTTAAATTCCGCGAACGGTATGGTACAATCGGCAAATTTGAAAATCAAGTGTATCCGAATATTGTAGACTTGTTGGCTAAATGCAAAACAGAACAATATACTATTGCTGTTGCTACAGCAAAGCCTGAACATTATGCTAAAGATATTTTAGATCATTTTGAATTAACACCGTACTTCGACGTAATTGTAGGTGCAAATTATGAAAGTGGTTTGTTGCATAAGAAAGAGATTCTTGAAAAAGCTCTTAAACTTTGTGGCAATCCTTTAACTGATGACAATGGTCGTCGTTTGGCCTTTATGGTAGGCGATCGCAAATACGATGTAGAGGCAGCCAATGAACTTGGCTGTATCTCCATTGGTGTTACTTATGGTTATGGTACAGAGGTTGAACTAAAAGAAGCAGACGCTGAATACATTTGTGATGATGTTGATGAAATTGCAGATGTTCTTGATCTTGAAGAAATGATGGTTCGTAGATAAGCTATTATAAATAAAATATCAACCTTAAAAGGCTAGAGGAATTTCCTCTAGCTTTTTTAGACAGATAAAAAAGGACTAGCCAATAAGGTTAGTCCTTTTGCATTATTTCTTTAGGCCGCTTTTTTTAGCTAATGTTTTGATAACCTTAGCACTTTGTTTTTTTAATTTGCCACCTGTTTGTTTGAGTTGGATACGTGTACGAGAAACACGACCAAGTGTAGTAATCTTAGTTTTGCGACGTGGCTTCATATCTCGCTCGTTACCAAAGTCGCCACGTTGTACACTTGTTGCTTTTACCTTTTCCGCTCTAAAAGATTTACGTAATGCTTTCATAATCAATGTAAGCGGTAAGGATTGCTCAAAAGAATACAAATCAACAGCTACATAGCCGAGAGCAGGATATGTGTGCAATGTAAAGTGAAAGCCGGGTGCAACAGATAGGAGGGCGATCTCCTCGTCCATAACTTGACAACTGATTTCATCAACATCAAGGTCAGCTAAATCAAATGCAGTTGCTACACTTTCTTGTACAGCTGTAGCGGATGAGATTGCATCTTCATCGCAAGAATATAAATCAATTAACAGTTCTTGTCCTAATGCTTCTGCCATAATAACACCTTCTTTCAGAAAAATATATCTTATTTATTATACATAGAATTTAAGATTAAGTCCAATTATAGTAGAGTGAATTAAAAGGTCAAATTTATATGATATATAATTTGACTTTTATATTGACTAAAGTCAAAAAGTCAAATATAATAAATGTATATAAAAAGCAAATAGTCAAAAATATATTAAATAAAATGTTAAAGAGGTGTTTTTTATGAGTATGATAGCTGATAAAATAGAAAAGTTTATATTAGATCGTATGCGTGAAGAACAAGAGAAATTAATTTTAAAGCGTAACGAATTAGCCGATGAATTAGATTGTGCACCATCACAAATTAGTTATGTATTAAGTACACGATTTTCTAATGAGCGTGGGTTTGATGTTGAATCAAGACGTGGCCTAGGTGGATATATTCGTATTACTAAGTTAAATCCAAAAAGTTCCGATGCTCTACCAGCTGTAACAACCTATCGTATCTATGAAGGTCAAAATACTGTGGATCCTTTAATTGATATTAAAGATGTAGACCAATCGTTATTGCAATTATTACAAGCAGAAAAAATTACTCGTCGTGAAGCTCAATTAATGCATAATTCTTTTGCTACATTGATTGAAAATACCGACATTGAACATCGTAATGATGCTGTACGTCAATTGTATGCAACAATGGTGGATACACTACGAAAGGGGTGATGATCAATGATATGTGATCATTGCCATAAAAATGAAGCTACCATCCATATGACAAATATTGTAAATAATCAGAAGACGGAACAGCATTTGTGCAATACTTGTGCTAATAAATTACAGCAAGAGGGAAAATTATCTCCTTATAGTTCCTTTATGAATGATATGTGGGATAATAGTTTTTTTACTAACGATTTCTTCAAAAATATGGTATATCCAGATAACTTATTAAAATCTCATCAATCAAAACGGTGTCCACAATGTGGTATTACTTATGATGAGTTTAATCGGGTAGGTAAATTTGGGTGTGGCCAATGTTATGAAACATTTGCCAGTGAAATAAAACCGTTATTACAACGTTTGCAAGGTAGTTCTGAATATGAAGGGGCAGTTCCTAGTCATGGTAATAATGTGTTTAAAGCTAAGTATGAAGTTAAACAATTGCGTAATCAATTAGAGACGGCAATTCAAGCAGAGAAATTTGAAGATGCAGCTATCTTAAGGGACAAAATTAAAGAATTAGAAGCCATCATTGGTGGCGGTAAAGAGTAGGAGGTTCTTATTATGTTAGATGTTATATTAGACTCTCCTCTAAGTCCTTGGTTACAGCATGATATAGATACAACTGATCATATTGTTATTTCTAGTCGGATTCGATTAGCAAGAAACTTTGATGGTGTGCTTTTTACAAATCGAAATGATATGTCGTCATTAGAAAAAGTAAATTCTTTTTCTAGAAGTTTGCTTAAACCCCTAAAAGATGTAGATGGACATCAATATTCCAATATTAACCTAGAGCAATTAAGTGAACGTGATCGGGCTATATTAGTGGAAAAACATTTGATGAGCCCTGCTTTAGAGGAAAAACTACCGTACCGCAACTTAGTGGTTTCTGACGATGCATCAATTGTGATTATGGTAAATGAAGAAGATCATTTGCGAATTCAGTCGATGGTTTCTGGATTAAAATTAGAAGAAGCTTATAAACGTGTTTTAAAAATTGATAAAGCTATAGAAGCAAAATATCCATATGCCTTTGATGAACGATTTGGTTATTTAACAGCTTGTCCAACTAATGTAGGTACAGGTTTACGAGCATCTGTAATGTTACATTTGCCAGCATTGACTATATCTGGAAAAATTACACGACTCATTCGTAGCATCATTCAACTAGGCTACTCTGTACGTGGATTATATGGGGAAGGTTCTGAAGCATTAGGGAATATTTACCAAATTTCTAATCAACGTACCATGGGTGTTAGTGAAGAGAATACCATCGAGCAATTGACGAAGGTTGTAGAAGGAATTATCGCAGAAGAGCGAAAATCTCGTCAGTTATTATTACATAATGATAAAGAAGGCTTAGAAGATGTGTTATGGCGCTCTTATGGGGTTCTACAGAATGCACGCCGTGTAAATGGTAAAGAGGCCTTAACAAAGCTTAGTGATATCCAGTTAGGTGTTGAGTTAGATATTTTACCTCAATGGTATAAGGATTCGTTTAATGAGTTGATTGCTATAACTAGACCTAATTTCCTTTCAAAATATGCAGGAAATGATAATCTAACAGATATTGAGTGTGATAGCTATCGGGCAAAAGTAATCCGTCAAAAGCTTTCACATTAATATATATTTTCAAAATCAAACTTACACATAATTCAGTTAAAAGATATTCCAATGGTATATCCTATCATTGTTTACATATATTTGAAGAGAAATAATTACAATTTACATAGATAGATGAGGTGATAGTATGATGCAACGATTTACAGATGATGCACAGCGTATCCTTTCCTTTGCACAAGAAGCTGCACTGGAGTTGGGACATGACTATGTAGGCACTGAACATGTACTCATCGGCCTGACAAAGGTTAAAAATGGTGTTGCTGCTAAGGCATTAGAAGAGCTTGGTATTGTTACAGAAGATATTTTTGAAGCTGTAGAAGAGCAAGTGGGCCGTGGTAATAAAAAAGCGACATCCATATATATGACACCACGTGTTAAGCATGTACTTGAGTTAGCTATTCAAGTTGCTAATCGCATGAATCATAATTACGTTGGCACTGAGCATATTCTACTTGGTTTACTCAGCGACGGCGGTGGTGTTGCAGTTGGGATTTTACGGGCTATGAATATTCGTAGCAACGATATAGTAGAAGCGATTCGTCATATTCTTGGTTCTAGTACTAATGGTGATCATAGTGGGCAAGAAGGAGCGAATAACAATGGCGACTTAGGTGAATTAACTGATTTTGGTACGGACTTAAATGAGTCTGCAAAACAAGGTAAAATTGATCCTGTTATTGGTCGCGATACTGAAATTCAACGAGTTATTCAAATACTTAGTCGTAGAACTAAAAATAATCCAGTTCTTATCGGTGAACCCGGTGTAGGTAAGACGGCCATTGCTGAAGGTTTAGCGCAACGTATTGTTAACGGTAATGTGCCAGAAAATTTGCGCAATAAACGCATTGTTTCTCTAAGTATTAGCTCTATGTTAGCTGGTGCAAAATACCGTGGCGAATTTGAAGAGCGTTTAAAAAAAGCGATTGATGAAGTTCAACAACATGATGATATGATTATCTTCATTGATGAAATTCACACATTAGTTGGTGCAGGTGCCACTGAAGGCGCTATGGATGCGGCAAACATTTTAAAACCAGCTTTGGCACGCGGTGAATTCCAAGTTATTGGCGCTACAACCCTTGATGAATATAAAAAGCATATTGAAAAAGATGCTGCCTTAGAGCGTCGTTTCCAACCTGTTCAAGTAGGGGAACCTAATGAAGAGGATGCTCTTGAAATCTTGAGAGGCTTACGTGATCGTTATGAGGCCTTCCATAAGGCTAAAATTACAGATGAAGCATTAAAAGCTGCTGTTACTTTATCTAGTAGATATATTACAGATCGATTTTTGCCGGATAAAGCTATCGATGTAGTTGATGAGGCTGCATCTAAGGTTCGTATGAAGGTATTTTCGGCGGCACCAGATGTTAAAGCTTTAGAAGACAGACTCAATTCGGTTAAGAAGGAAAAAGAAGCGGCTGTCACATCACAAGATTTTGAAAAGGCCGCTAAACTTCGTGATGAAGAGCAAGCTCTAGTTAAAGAAATCGATGATAAAAAATCTGTTGCTAAAGAAGAAAGTGATCAAAAACTAATTGTTACAGAAGATGATATTGCTGCTGTAGTAGCTCAATGGACTGGTATTCCAGTTGCAAAAATCGGAGAAGAAGAATCAGAAACCTTGCTTCATTTAGAAGATGAGTTACATAAACGCGTCATCGGTCAAGATGATGCTGTTATAGCTGTAGCAAAAGCTGTGCGCCGTGCAAGGGCTGGATTAAAGGATCCGAAACGTCCAATTGGTTCCTTCTTATTCCTTGGACCAACAGGGGTTGGTAAAACTGAGCTAGCAAGAGCGCTTGCATCCTCCTTGTTCGGCGATGAATCTGCTATGATTCGACTTGATATGTCTGAATATATGGAAAAACATACTGTTTCCCGTTTAGTTGGGGCACCTCCTGGATATGTAGGCTATGAAGAGGGAGGCCAATTGACTGATGCAGTTCGTCGTAAACCATATAGCGTTATTTTACTTGACGAAGTAGAAAAGGCTCATGCAGATTTCTTTAATATTCTATTACAAGTTCTTGATGATGGTCGTCTTACAGATAGTCAAGGGAGAACCGTAGACTTCAGAAATACGGTAATCATCATGACTAGTAACTTAGGTGCTAAAGCATTACATAAGAACTCTACAGAATTAGGTTTCTTGGCACCGAAAAAAGTAGAATCTCATACTAATGATTCTAAAACCAAAGATTTTAAAGAGGCTAAGAAATCTGTTCTGGATGCTGTAAAACATCATTTCAGACCAGAGTTCTTAAATCGTATTGATGAGATGATTGTATTCCATCCATTAACTGAAGAGGACTTAACAAAAATTGTAATAATTTTGATGAGTGATGTGATAAAACGTCTTGGAGAACGTGATTTACAATTAGAAATTACACCTGAGGCTATGAAATTGCTCGTTAAAGAAGGTTCCGATTTTACTATGGGTGCTCGGCCTTTGAAACGCGCTATTCAACGCTTAATTGAGGACCCTGTATCTGATCTTATTTTGAAAGGAGAGGCGATAGCAGGCAAAACTATTAAAGTAGATGCAAAGGATAATGATATTGTTGTAACGATTTAATATAAATACAAAAATAAATAGTTAATGACTACTTTTCATATAAATTATATGGCTTAAATGGTATACTATAGAATAATGATAGCAACCATGTAGTAACATTATGCATAAAAGGTCATGAATGGTTATCATTCATGGCCTTTTTTTATCTTTTATAACAGTTTTGAGGTATTATGGCAAAAGCAAAATCAGTATTCTTCTGTCAAAATTGTGGCGCGGAGTCTTCTAAATGGATGGGGCGTTGTCCACAATGTGGAGAATGGAATACATTAGTTGAAGAGATTATTAAAGAAACTAAACATAGCCACACACCTTCACGAGGTGTGGGAAATCAAACAACAAAACCAACAGCTTTACCAGATATTGAAATTTCATCTATCGCTCGTGTATCTACTACCTTTGGTGAAATCGACCGCGTATTAGGTGGTGGGATTGTTCCTGGGGCTCTTATGCTCTTAGGTGGTGATCCTGGTATAGGCAAGTCTACACTACTTCTTCAAGTATCCCAAAAGGTAGCCGATACGGTAGGTACTGTACTATATGCATCTGGAGAAGAATCTCAATTACAGCTTAAGCTTCGGGCAGAACGACTTCATATCAATAGTGAACGACTACAAGTTATTGCCGATACAGATTTAGATCATATCTTAGAGCAAGCTGATGCAATGACGCCTTCTTTGTTAGTTATCGACTCTATTCAAACCATGTATACCGGAGATATCGATGCTGCTCCAGGTAGTGTTAGTCAAGTGCGAGAATGTACATCGCGTCTCCTTCGCTTCTGTAAAGAACGAAATATTCCAACAGTAATCATTGGACATGTTACTAAGGAAGGCAATATTGCGGGGCCTCGTATGTTAGAACATATGGTGGATATAGTGCTTTATTTTGAAGGCGAACGTTCTTATCAATTCCGTATTTTGCGCTCTATTAAGAATCGTTTTGGCTCTACATCTGAAACCGGTATCTTTGCCATGGTTGAGGAAGGGTTACAAGAGTTATCTAATCCATCAGCTTCCTTATTGGCAGAACGATCTGATGAGGAAAGCGGCAGCGCCGTTATGATTTATCTTGAAGGAGTTCGTCCTATCCTTGTAGAGGTACAAAGCCTTGTTGTTACGACTGCTTTTGGTATGCCTAGAAGAACTGCAATTGGTTATGACCTTAATCGTTTAATTGTACTTTTGGCAGTATTAGAAAAACGTTGTGGTTTTACGTTAGGTAATAAGGACGTGTATGTTAATGTTATTGGTGGTCTCAAGGTAAATGAACCAGCTTGTGACTTGTCTATGGCTGTTGCTATCGTATCTAATTTAAAAAATCGTATTGTTCCTACCGATATGGTTATCTTAGGTGAGGTAGGCTTGACTGGTAATGTTCGTAGCATTCCACGTATTGAACAACGTATCAATGAAGCTAAGAAATTAGGCTTTAAAAAGTTTATTATTCCTGAAGGCAATTATAAGCAAATCAAGGATAATGATAGTTCTATCAAGATTAGAGGCGTCAAATCTATTCAAGAGGCGATGCAGCTCGTGTTTTCTTAATTAGGAGGTGATTTGATGATTTATCGGATATTGCGCTATGTAATAGCCATTCTCGTGGGCACAGCGGCCTATGTTGGAATGGATAGCTTAGCACCTATTATCGACCCATATTTGGTCTCTCAATTTGAGTCCTTTGGGGATATGTCATTGACCATTGCACGTATTTCAGTATTAATTTTTGGTACTCTATTAGGCGTCATTATTGGGTATTTAATTTCTTCATTTATTTTAAAGC
Organism: Veillonella sp.; assembly: GCA_018367495.1. The sequence goes on from JAGZGB010000014.1 coordinate 16,251, forward strand.
AAGGCTTAGTAATTTCTAAACGTTTAGAACGCATTCTTACTCATATTCCAAATCAAGAATTGATTGCAGGTACCATCGGTTTATTATTCGGTCTTATTATTGCAAATTTAATTGGTGTTGCATTCCATGAAGTGCCTATTATAGGCCCTTACATTCATATCATTCTTAGTGCTATCTTTGGATATAGTGGTCTTAAGCTCATGGCCCGTAAAGGACCTGAAATGTATAATAACTACGTACAACAGTGGGGCGGAGCTGGCACTAAAAAAACAAGTCGCTTTAAAATGTTATCCACTCATAAATCAGATAAAGCTTCTAGTACGCCTAAATTACTAGACACATCTGTTATCATTGATGGACGTATTAAGGAACTATGTAATACAGGATTTATTGAAGGCCCTCTAATGGTTCCCCTTTTTGTATTGAATGAGTTACAAATTATTTCTGACTCTGCTGATGCTACAAAACGAAATCGCGGTCGTCGTGGCCTCGATATTTTGAAAGAGATGCAAGATGCTAACAAGGTAGCCATTGAAGTGGTAGAAGACGATTATGATGATCTTACAGAAGTAGATTCTAAATTAATGCGCCTTGCTTTGGATAAACAATGGAAGTTGATGACTAATGATTTCAACTTAAATAAGGTTGCTCGTGTACAAGGCATTGAGGTCCTTAATCTGAATGAGCTAGCTAATGTACTTAAACCAGCCCTCATTGCAGGCGAATGGATTCGCGTGCAAATTATGAAAGAAGGTAAGGAGGTACATCAAGGTGTTGCTTATCTCGACGATGGTACCATGATTGTCGTTGAAGATGGTAAACCTTATGTAGGTCAAACTGTAGAGGTTATGGTTACATCTATCTTACAAACTAGTGCTGGTCGTATGATCTTTGCTCGTGTAGATGGAGGACAAAATGGACAAGGTAATTAGTTGTATTGTTCTCGCCGCTGGTGCAGGGCGTCGCATGGGGTACAAAGAGAATAAGATATTTATCCCTTTGGGACGATTCTCTATCATTCAGCGTACATTGCAAAATGTAGCAAATGTTGATGGCTTGAATGAAATTATTCTTGTTGTAGCTGAAGGCGACCGAGAATATATGACAAAACATATTCAGGAGTTGGAGTTGGCTGTTCCCGTTCACATAGTACTTGGTGGAAATGAACGTCAAGACTCTGTAGCATGTGGCTTACAGGCTGTATCAGAGGATACCAATATTGTCCTTGTTCATGATGGAGCGCGACCATTAGCCTCTACAGAAATGTTTAATAATGTTGCTGACTCGGCTAATACCTATGGTGCTGCTACTGTAGGTGTTCCGGCTACAGATACCATTAAACGAGTTGATACGGACCATAATGTTCTAGAAACATTACAGCGTAGTGAGCTATACCAAATTCAAACGCCACAAGGCTTTCAAAAAGAATTATTTGTAGAGGCTCATCAAGCGGCATATGAAACTAAGTATCTTGGTACTGATGATGTATCACTAGTTGAGTATGTAGGTAAGCCTGTACATATAGTTGAAGGGGATTATTGTAATATTAAAGTGACAACACCAAATGATATTGCAGTAGCTAAGCGATATTTAGGAATTGAGGATACACATATGCGCGTTGGATTTGGTTATGATATTCATCAATTAAAAGCAGGTCGTCCATGTATTCTTGGCGGTGTTCATATTGAATCTGAACTCGGCCCTGATGGTCATTCCGATGCGGATGTTCTCATTCACGCATTAATGGATGCTATGTTAGGTGCTGCAGGTCTACGAGATATTGGATATTATTTCCCACCTGAAGATGACCAGTATAAAGGGATTTCTAGCATGCTTTTGTTAGAAAAGGTTAATTCCTTATTGAAAGAACGTGGCTTACAAGCCTATAATATAGATATTATGGTTATTTCGGAGACTCCTAAATTAAAGCCACACATCGATACGATGAAGGCGAATTTACAATCTGTTTTGGAAATACCATTAGAACGTATTAGTATTAAAGCGACAACCAATGAAATGCTAGGTGCTATTGGGCGCCGTGAAGGTATTGCTGCACAAGCTGTCGTTTCTGTATATGAAGGAGAGGTATAATCATGAGTTCCATGAAAGTTCGTTTTGCTCCAAGCCCTACGGGTCCATTCCACATTGGTGGCGCTCGTTCTGCTTTGTTTAACTGGCTATTAGCACGTAAAGAAAAAGGCACATTTGTATTGCGTATTGAAGATACAGATTTGGCACGTTCTACCCGTGAAAGTGAAGAAAATATCAAAGCTTCTTTACAATGGCTTGGCATGAACTGGGATGAAGGCATTGATGTAGGTGGCGATAATGGTCCTTACCGTCAAACAGAACGTCTTGACTTATATAAAGAAGTAACACAACGTTTGTTGGACGAAGGCAAAGCATATGAATGCTATTGCACACCTGAAGAATTAGATGCTGTTCGCCAAGAACAAATGGATCGTGGTGAAACACCTAAATATAATGGCCATTGCCAACACTTAGATGAAGAAACAAAGGCTAAATATATTGCAGAAGGTCGTAAACCAACCATTCGCTTACGCGTTCCTTTGAATAAAACATATGCTTTCGATGATATGGTACGTGGTCATGTATCCTTTGAATCCAATGGTGTAGGTGACTTTGTAATCGTAAAATCTGATGGTATTCCTGTATATAACTTTGCCGTAGTAATGGATGACCATATGATGGGCATTACTCACGTTATTCGTGCAGAAGAACATTTATCTAATACTCCACGTCAAATGGCTATTTATGAAGCACTAGGCTGGGAAGTACCTAAGTTTGGTCACATTTCCTTGATTCTTGGCAAAGATTACAAAAAAATGTCCAAACGCCATGGGGCTACATCTGTTGAACAATACAAACAATTGGGCTATTTGCCAGAAGCACTTGTAAACTTCTTAGCGCTTCTTGGTTGGGCTCCAGAAGGGGAAGAGGAATTTTTCACACAAGATGAATTGATTCAAGCCTTCTCCATGGATCGCGTAGCTAAAAACCCTGCTGTATTCGATATTGATAAATTGAACCATATCAACTTCCACTACATGAAAAACTTAAGCGATGAAGAATTATTCCATCTTTGCTTGCCTCATTTGAAAGAGGTTGGTTTGGCTCCAGATAGCTTAAATCAGTCGGATATCGATTGGTTGACATTATTATGCTCTACATTCCGCGACCATATTAGCTATGGTGCACAAATTAAAGATCATGTAGGTATGTTCATGGGTGAAACTGTATTCCTTGAAGAAGGTCACGAAGAGGAATTGCGTGCTGTATTGAATGAAGAAACAGCACCAACAGTTCTCGGCGCATTCCGCAATGCATTGGCTGAACTTGATGAAATTACGCCTGATGTTGTAAAAGCAACTATCAAAGCTGTTATGAAAGAAACTGCCTTGAAAGGTAAATTTGTATTCATGCCAATTCGTGTTGCTCTTACTGGTCAAATGCATGGTCCAGATTTGAACAACATTGTTACATTGCTTGGCAAAGAAAAATGCTTACATCGATTAGACAATGTTAGCACTTTAAGAAAATAATAATATAAGCTGATTTAAAAGCTCTCATAGCTGTTGTTATGAGAGCTTTTTTATGTATATTGAGATTATTCTATAGAAATGCTATAATAATCGGCGTCTTTTATTTTTATTTATTATGAAAGTGAGTTCTTTTATGAGTATTATTCGTTCTCTTAACCATTTATTCAATAGCTATCTTTCCTGGATTGTGCTATTAATGGCGGTATTGGCGTATTTATTACCAACTGTATTTTCTTGGATGACGCCATACATTGCGTACATGCTTCAATTTGTTATGTTTGCTATGGGTTTAACATTAACAGCTAAAGTATTCTTTGATGTATTTAAGCAACCAATGAAGGTTATTTTAGTATCTGTAATTCAATTCTTATGGATGCCATTAGCAGGTTTCTTGGTTGCCATAATCTTTAATTTTCCTCCAGAAATTGGTATTGGTTTTATCTTGTTAGGTGCATGTCCAGGTGGTACAGCGTCTAATGTAATGACATTCCTTGCAAATGGTAATGTTCCCTTGTCTGTATCTGCAACAACTGTGTCTACATTGTTGGCACCAATTTTAACACCTTTATTCGTTGTGTTATATGCAGGGGCTACATCTTCCATTGAAATTCAATTTATGCCGATGTTTATTTCTATTGTAAAAATCGTATTGGTACCAATTATCTTGGGTATCGTTTTGAATTACTTCATCGGTTCTAAGATTGAACCTGTTAAGTCTGTATGCCCAACAATCGCGGCTATTGCTGTATTGTTAATTTTGGCTGCTGTTACTGCAGTGAACCAAAAACAAATTGCTGAAAATGGTTTTATCATCTTCGTAGCTTGCTTAGTACAAAATGTGAGTGGTTACGTAGTAACGTACTTTGTATGTAAAGCTCTTAGCATCGATGTTTCTTCTCGTCGTGCAATGCAAATTGAAGTGGCAATGCAAAATTCTGCATTATCAGTCTCTTTAGCACTTAAACACTTTACTCCTCAAGCGGCTGTAGCTGGAGCAGTGTTCTCTATCATTCATAACTTTACAGGCTCTATCTTTGCAGGTATTTGCCGTAAACATGATGATCAAGAAAAATTGGAAAATGCTTAATAGTTAATTCCTCATCCTCATCTTTTAAATTCTATATCCAAATTACGCATGTTTAGTAGGCTAATTGGATATATTGAGAGATGAGGATTTTCTTGTTCTCATTGACATTCTATAGGATAGTTGATACAATATTTCTATATCTAAAGATAGATTTAATAGTAATAGCTGAGACTGAAAGAAGTACTCTACAACTAACTTTTTAGCGAGAACCGACGGTGAGAGGGTTTAAGTATAGGTAGACGAAATGCATTCATGAGCTGACATTCTGATTATAGGTAGGTTTGTCCGGTGACGCGCCGTTATGCGATGAGTGGGTACCATCTTGGTGCCTAACAGAGTGGAACCGCGGACCATCGTCTCTGTATGAGATGAGGGGTCTTTTTTTATTTTATGAAGATGGAGGCATCGGTAACGATGAGAGAAATTACAGTTTATAATACTATGACGCGCCAAAAAGAAGTGTTCAATCCTGTAACACCAGGTGAGGCAAAGATGTACGTATGTGGTGTTACACCATATAACCATCCTCACATTGGCAATGCACGTCCATTCGTAACTTGGGACGTAATTCGTCGCTATATGAAACATGTAGGCTATAAAGTAACATATGTACAAAACTTTACTGATGTAGATGATAAAATTATCAATACATCCAATGGTGAAGGTGTATCTTGGGATACTATTGCTAATCGTTATATCGATAGCTATTTCGAAGTAATGGATGCCCTTGGTGTACAACGTGCTGATATTTATCCACGTGTTTCTACACATATTGAAGATATTATTGCTATGATCTCTACATTGATTGAAAATGGCTATGCCTATGAACTAGATGGTGATGTATATTATAGTGTTGATAAATTTGAACATTATGGCGAGTTATCTGGTCGTACCTTAGATGATATGGAAGCAGGTGCTCGTATCGAAGTTGATGGTCGTAAGAAAAATCCTATGGACTTCGCATTATGGAAAGCAGCGAAACCTGGTGAACCTTACTGGGAAAGTCCTTGGGGTAACGGTCGACCAGGCTGGCACATTGAATGTTCTGCAATGAGCCAAAAATATTTAGGTACAGAATTTGATTTTCATGGTGGTGGTAGTGATTTGATTTTCCCTCATCACGAAAATGAAATTGCACAATCTGAAGGTTGTTCTGGCCAACATCCATCTGTACGCTATTGGTTACACAATGGTTTTATTACCATTAATTCTGAAAAAATGTCTAAATCCTTGAATAACTTCTTCTTGGTAAAAGATATCTTGGAACAATATAGCCCAGATGCGTTACGCTACTTCTTGTTAAGTACACATTATCGTAGTCCATTAGATTTCTCTGATGAACGTTTAGAAGAAGCAAATAAATCCTTAGAACGTTTAAGTACTGCTATTGAAAATCTTTTATATCTTGAAAACTGTGAATCAGGACCATGTGATGAAGCTCAACATTTACTAGAAAAAGCTAAAGAATATGAAGAAGAATTCGAAGTAGCTATGAGCGATGACTTCAATACTGCTTTAGCTACATCTAGCATGTTTGGTCTTGCTAAAGAAATCAACATTTATTATCAAACTGTGACAGGTCGTGAAGGTGTTGTTTGTCAAGAAGCAATCGCTGAAGTAAAACGTATTTTCAAGTTTATGACAGAGGTTATTGGTATTCTCGAAAAAGCATGGGAAGGTAACACAGGTGCTAACGCTGCCGAATATGAAGAGTTAATGCAAGTTATCTTGTCTGTACGTCAAGCGTGTCGTGATCAAAAACAATGGGCGCTAGCTGATTGTATCCGTGATCGTTTAGCCGAAATCGGTATTACAATAGAGGATTCCCCTCAAGGCGCACGGTGGAAAAAACGTGAAGTTTAAACAATTTCAATTTCTAAAGAATGAAGCGATAAAAAAGTTGACGGCTCTTGAAGAAGAGCCGCTTCGTTTGCGTAAACGAACTATAGAGGAATGTCTTAGTACAGATGCAGTTATGCTTGCTTATATTGGTGATGCAGTATACTCCATGTATGTGCGTGAACGAGTAGTACAAATGAATATAACGAAGGTACAAGTGCTGCACACCATTGTTACTGAGTTTATTTGTGCTAAGTCACAAGCGAAGGTATTGCTAGAAATAGAGAATACTTTTACAGAACAAGAACAAGCTATTGCACGACGTGCTAGAAATAGTAATGTAAATGTACCAAAAAGCAGTTCTGTTCATGAATATCGTAGTAGTACGGCCTTTGAAGCAGTACTAGGATTTCTTTATGAAACACGTCAAGATGAACGCTTACAAGAGGTTATGAAGCAAGCCTTTTCAATAACTCTACGAGGTATGTAGTATGGATAATTATATTGTAGGTCGCAATGCGGTTAAAGAGGCCTTAAGAAGTGGTCGTTCTATTCAACGCATTATGGTCAGTGAAGATAAGGTTAAAACCAGTCTAGCTGATATTGTTGGTCTTGCTAAATCTCAAGGTATTGAAGTACGTCCAACGCCTATCAAACAAATGAATAAATATGATTTGGAGGTACCACACCAAGGTGTTATTGCTCTTGTTTCTGCTGTTCAATTTAAAGAACTAGGTGAAGTACTACAAGAGACGAATCATGAAGTACCGCTGCTTATTTTAACGGATGGCGTTGAAGACCCACATAATATGGGAGCTATCATCCGTACTGCGGAGTGTGTGGGTGCTACGGCTGTTCTCATTCCTAAGCGTCACAATGCTCCTATTAATGCTACAGTTGCTAAAACATCAGCTGGTGCTATTGAACAAATTCCACTAGTGCAAGTTGGAAATGTGGCACAAACCATAAAACAACTCCAAAAACAGGGTTTTTGGGTGATGGGTGCTCATATGGAAGGGGATCGTACTCTTTATGAGGCGGATATGACAATTCCTACCGTTATCGTTATAGGTAACGAAGGAAAGGGGATTAGTCGCGTTGTGAAAGAAGCTTGTGATTTTCTCATTACTATTCCTATGTATGGGAATTTAAATTCTTTAAATGCATCTGTGGCGGCTGCGGTTCTTATGTATGAAGCGGTACGTCAGCGCCAAGCGAAATAATTATGCTAAAAGATATCTTAATTGTAGACGGATATAATGTGATATTTGCCTGGACTCATCTAAAGAAGCTGGCTCATGAATCATTAGAACACGCTCGTATGGAACTTAGAGACAGATTGTTAAATTACGGAAAATTCAAGGGCTATGAAGTTATCCTTGTGTTTGATGGTAAATATACAAAATCTGGTGGTTCTGTAGAGGCTATTACGAGCGGATTTCTTGAAGTATATACTGAGGATGGGGAAACAGCGGATTCCTTTATTGAACGGGAGGTATTTTTGCGGAAAGGCAAATATACCAATGTATATGTTGTAACCTCTGACGGGGCTGAACAAAATCAAATTCTTGGTTCTGGAGGCTTACGGATTCCAGCTCGAGAATTACAAAATATGATTCGTATGGCTAAGGAAGAGGAACGACTGCAATACGCTCATGAACATAGACGAGATCAATTTAGTTTGCGACGTAATGAGGTAGGAGGCTTATTATCTCCTGAAGTAGCTGAAAAGCTTGAAAAATTACGCCGTGGCCATTGATAGTTGAAAATCACATATAGTTCCAGTATAATGAATATATTGGTTTTTCTGCTCAATTGTAAGGAGGAGCATATGATTACAATTCATACACGCAAGTCCGATTACAATTTCAAAGAAATGACCGATGAGCAAGTTGTGGTCATAGCTCAAGAAGAGCAAAATGAGTTTGCAATCGATTATATTGTTAATAAATATAAAAACTTTGTCCGTGCAAAGGCACGTTCTTATTTTTTAGTAGGGGCCGATCGTGAGGATATCATTCAAGAAGGAATGATTGGCCTATATAAGGCTACGCGGGATTTTAAACATGATAAATTAGCGTCCTTTAGAGCTTTTGCTGAACTTTGTATAACTAGACAAATTATTACGGCTATTAAGTCGGCTACTAGACAAAAACATGCGCCTTTAAATTCCTATGTATCGTTAAATAAACCTGTTTATACAGAGGAATCAGAGCGTACGTTGATCGAGATGCTATCCTCGGCAAAGGTTACCAATCCTGAGGATCTTATTATCAGCCAAGAGGAATTGGATGATATTGAGCGCAATATTGGTCATATTTTAAGTGAACTCGAGTGGGAGGTCTTGGAAGGATATCTAGATGGACGTTCTTACCAAGAAATGGCTGAGGTCACAGATCGTAGTGTCAAATCTATAGATAATGCGTTACAAAGGGTTAAACGTAAATTAGAGAAGTATTTAGAACATCGGGTTTTGGATTCTCCAAGAACCCCACAGGAAGGATGACAGTCGTGACAAATTTCTTAATGATTGTAGAACTTATTGTATCTATTTTATTAATCGTAGTAGTTGTTGCACAAGAGAGTAAAAACGCAGGCATGGGTGGTGCTGTATCGGGTGCGGCTGACTCTTCTTTTGGTGGTAAGCAACGTGGTTTGGACGCTTTCTTATCTAAATGTACGATTATATTGGGGATTATCTTTGCTGTGTTAAGCTTAGTGTTAGGGGCAATGATTAATCAATTCTAATGATGAAAGCCTGCTTTGCAGGCTTTTTCTTTTTTACAGAATAAGGAGGTGAAGATTTGAAGAAGAAAGTATTAGACTTTTATAAATCTATACAACCATATGCATATCATATTGAAGATGCTGCTATGGATAATCATATTCGAGGTGGTAAAGATCTTGAAATGTTTATTCGTTCTGCTAAGATGCTTGCTCGAGAAGGAGTATTAACATCTTCTCGACCTGATGTATATCAATATGTAGAGCAACAACATGAAAAATATGAAGGTATTTATAAGGGCTATCGTAAGTCTTTTGGCTTTGTTATTATGCCAGAAGATGAAGATATTTACGTAGCAGAGCAAAATAAGGGTACTGCTATGCATAATGACAAGGTTCGTGTTCGTGTTATACCTTCTAACTATACAAAACATAAACGAGAAGGTGTCATAGTTGATGTTATTGAACGGGCTAATGAAACTGTTGTAGGTACCTATGACCGACAACAACACTTTGGCTTTGTTATCCCTGATGATGAGCGAATTGGGACTGATATCTTTGTAGATTTAAAAAATACATTAGATGCTCGTAGTGGCGCAAAGGTATTAGTGAAAATTACTAAATGGCCTGAAGGCGATAAAAAGCCAGAAGGTATTATTACTGAAATTCTTGGTTATAAGGGCGATGTAGGTCTTGATATTAACTGCATCATGGCTAATCATAAGATTCCATTTAATTTCCCTGATGATGTTATCAAAGCGAGCAAGAAAATTGATACCCTTATTCATGAAGACCCTGCCCGTTGGGATCTTCGTGACTTACAAATGGTCACTATCGATGGGGAGGATGCAAAAGATTTAGACGATGCTGTGAGTGGCCGAAAATTACCAAATGGTAATTATGAGTTAGGTGTACATATTGCAGATGTGAGTCATTATGTAGTATCCGGACAGGCCATTGATAATGAGGCCTATAAACGCGGTACATCTGTGTATTTAGTAGATCGTGTAGTACCGATGTTACCTGAGGTCCTATCTAACGGCATTTGTAGTTTAAATGCTCATGAAGACCGTTATGCTATGACGTGTATGATGGAAATAGATAAAGATGGTAAGGTTGTAAATTATCGTATTCGCCCATCTATTATCCATGTAGGACGTCGTTGTAGTTATAAAGAGGTCTATAAAGCATTAGAGGAAAATATTATTCCTGATGACTTACAAGACTTTATGTCTATGATGTATGATTTGGCAGAAATCTCTAAGATTTTGAATCGAATGCGTCGTCGTAGAGGTGCTTTAGATTTTGATTTCCCTGAATATAAAGTATTACTTGATCATGATGGTACACCGTTACGTATTGTAAAACGAGATCGAACCATGGCGGAACGACTTATCGAAGAATGTATGCTCATTGCCAATGAAACAGTAGCTACACACTTAAAGAACACACACCGTACATCGGTATATCGTATTCACGAGAACCCAAGTGAAGAGAAATTGGATTTATTTCAGAAGGTATTAAATTACTTGGGGCAAAATCTCGTCCTTAGTACTGATGGTGTAACACCAAGAGATTTTCAAAAAATCTTAGATGTAGTAAAGGGCCAAGATATTGAGCAAGTAGCTCAAATTATGACCTTGCGTTCTATGCAACAAGCTAAATATAGTATTAACAATGTGGGACACTTTGGCTTAGCATCTACATGTTATACGCATTTTACATCTCCTATTAGACGATATCCAGACTTAATGGTTCATCGCCTTTTAAAAGCGGATATGCATTGGAAAAATGGTTATTCTAAACGGGATGTAGACGAAGCATTCTTAGCTGGAGCTGTTGAACATTCTTCTATACAGGAGCAAGTAGCTACTGAGGCTGAACGAGATACAGTAGATCTTAAAAAGACTCAATACATGGTTCCATTTGTAGGGGAAGTCTTTGAAGGAACTATTTCTAGCATTACATCCTTTGGGATGTTTGTAGAATTAGAAAATGGTATCGATGGTCTTGTGCATATGAGCATGATGAATGATGATTACTATTTTTTTGATGAAGAACATTTTGTGCTTGTAGGCAAAAGAACAGGTAAAACTTATCACTTAGGTGAAAAAGTAACTGTTACATTAGTAAAAGCCGATGTAGAAAAGAAACAGATCGATTTTGTACTTGGTGAAGTTAATAACTTAATGGCTATACAAGAACAATTGCAAAATGGTTCTGACTATGCAAGTAGTCGCGATGGCTATGGTAGTCGTAAAGGTCGTAAATCTTCAGGAAGATCCAGTAAAAAATCTTCGCGACGTGATAGTAATAAATCTAGTCATTCTAGGTACGATGCTTTCAGTAAAAAATCTAGTAAAGGCAAATCAAGTCGTAAGAAATCTAATAAAACGACTAAGCACAGTCAATCTAAGAAATCTAAAAGTAAACGTAAACGATAGAGGTATATATGGCAAAACAATCTAGTCCATCTCTTATTGCTGATAATCGTAAGGCCCGTCATGATTTTAATATTCATGAAACCTATGAAGCTGGTATTGCTTTAACAGGTACTGAAATTAAATCGATACGCCAAGGTAAATTAAACTTAAAGGATAGCTTTTGTCGGATTGATAAAGGTGAGCTTTTGTTGTATGGTGTTCATATCAGCCCATATGAACAGGGCAATCGTTTTAACCATGAACCTGAACGGACTCGTAAACTATTGATGCATAAATCTGAAATCAATAAATTACACGCACAAGTTAAGGAAAAAGGTTTCTCTTTAGTACCGCTTAATTTCCATTTTAGTCATGGTTATGTTAAGGTGACCGTGGGCCTTGTAACTGGTAAAAAGTTATACGATAAGCGTCAAGATATGGCCGAACGTGATGCTAAGCGAGATATTGCAAAGCGTCTCAAAGAGCAACAAAAATATTAAGATAAAAAGATCGAGTCATAATGACTCGATTTTTTTGTAATGCTTGTCAACTTAGTTTTGAGTTTTTAGTTGATAAATGAGTATATAAAATTTATAATGTAAACAAAGAGTCGTGTTTGTAGTTGACATTTTCTGAGTAGAGGAGAAACATCATGAATCAGAATATTCGGTACATTACTGAGGTTGCTATTTTAACGGCTATGATTACTGTATTAGGTGCTATTAAAATACCTAATATCATTCCCGGTATAGAGTTTCAACTGTCAGCTCCGTTGGCGGTAGCCATATGTGCTGTATTCGGATTTAAGAAATATATTATTAGCGGATGTTTATCTAGTTTAATCGGCTTAGCACTAGGCACTCAAACGATTTTAAATGTTATGATTGCTATGCAATTTCGTCTTATTGTAGGTTTAATCCTTTGGATGTGTCATAATCATATGATCGGTATTATGATTTCTGGTCCTATTGCATCTGCATTAGCCCGATTGACCTTGTCTGTATATATTGGTAAGGCTGCATTACCTATGGTTGCATTAGCGGTGCCTGGTATGATTTTTACAGTTATTATGGCGCCTGTATTTGTGAAAGTATTCCGTAAAATTCACAGTCAAGCACATCAAAATAATATAATAAAAGGTAAGGTATCATAATGAGTGAATTATATAGTGTACGCATGCGTGCAGCACAAGGTGGTCCCCATGAAAAAGGGGGCCACCATATCTCTGGGGCGGAGCGTATTGTAAAAATAGAAGATGTGGGCGCTATAGCTCAATCACTAGCAGAACGTGCTCTACATCATAGCAAAGGAACAGCTGATTTTATCAATATTACAGTAGATTTAATTCCATCGGAGAAGATTACATACATAGACTGTCTAAAGGTAGAGGAACATAAAACTAGTAGTATTTCTGAATCCCATCAATTGGCGACTAAACTTTTACAAGGTCCTAATATTAGTGAGGTAGCTGTTCATAAAGCTATATCTTTATTAAAAAGTTTAGATAAATCTATGCGCGGCGCTATGTTAGTGGATGCCATTACTGGCGAGCGCTTAGATACAGGTGACCGCGGAGTACGTGTTAGTCATATGGACTCCTTTGACTCTCATACATTAGGTGATAATGAACATATGAGAGAGGCTTTAGTATTAGCTTCAAAAGTTCAATCAGCAGATGGTATTGTTGGCGAATTATGTTGGTCTGATGATCCAGACTATACAGTAGGTTATGTTGCTTGTAATGGTGTATACCATCGCCTTCCTAATATGAAAGAATTTGGATCAGATATAGGGGGCCGCGTTTTCTTTGTACGCTCTGATATAGATAGTGAAAGTGTAATAACATATTTGGAGAAATCTCCAGTACTTGTTCAGCGGTGATAAAATGTACGAATTTTTTAAAGATCAATTAGACTCAAAGGTACAGAACCATAATCTACGAACCTTAACAGAATACAGCCCTATTGATGCAGTACGAGTAAAACGAGATGATAAAGAATATTTGATGATGGCTTCAAATAATTATCTGGGCTTAACTTTTGATTCTCGTGTAATAGAAGGGGCCATAAAAGGGGCTCGACAATATGGAACAGGATCTGGTGGATCGCGCCTTGTATCTGGTACATTTCCATTATTTACAGAGCTTGAAAAAGAATTAGCAAAATTTAAAAATACTGAAAAAGCGCTCGTATTTAATACCGGTTATATGGCCAATGTAGGAACTATTTCTGCTATAGCGGATAAGAATACTATTATTTTTAGCGATGCTCTAAATCATGCGAGTATTATAGATGGTTGTAGATTGAGTAGAGGGGCCGTAAAGGCTTACAGCCATTGTGATGTAGACGAATTAAAGTACTTATTCAAACAAGCAGATCGAAATGCACGCAAGCTTATCGTCACAGATGGTGTATTTAGCATGGATGGGGATATTGCACCATTAGATAAACTATATGAATTAAGTCGTGACTATAATGCATTACTCATGGTAGACGATGCTCATGCAACAGGAACTGTCGGCAATGGTCATGGTACAGCGGCTTATTTTAATCTAGAAAAAGAAATCGATATTCAACTGGGAACATTGAGTAAATCATTAGGATCTGTTGGTGGTTATGTAGCTGCAAATAGCACTATCATAGATTATCTCGTTAACACGAGTCGTAGCTTTATATTCTCCACCGCATTATCTCCTGCTGATATAGGGGCGTCCCTAGCTGCATTACAGGTTCTTGAGACAGATGGATCTGTTTTACGGCGTTTACAAGAAAATGTAAACTATATGGCAGATCAATTGATTTCTATTGGAATTGATGCTACTAATGAAACGCCAATTTTCCCAATTTTAATAGGGCGTAATGAAGATACACTTGACGTATCTAATTATCTATATGAGTCTGGCATTATAGGCACCGCTATTCGTCCGCCTACAGTACCTATTGGTGAAAGCAGAATTCGCTTGACCGTTACAGCTGCTCATAATAGAGAACAAATAGATTATGTATGTCATACATTGCATAAAGCAATACAGAAAATAAAGTAAATCAGAATATTGGTTTAGTGGAGTTTCGACTGAATTGACAGTACTAGTAAATAGGATTATAATTATGAGACTGACGCACGGGGATGTAAAGGTTTCGACAGGGGTGCGTGTGGTATAGATAGCGAGTCGGCGTTCCATGAGGCCGTTAAACGGTGGGAAAATAATTAAACGCAGAAGAAAATTTTGCATTAGCTGCATAAGCTACGTCCCTCATACTTGTGCCTACCAAGTGTGAATGGACGTCAAACCGTAGGCTGGCTTAA
>JAGZGB010000144.1 GCA_018367495.1 Veillonella sp.
TTACCACTTGATGTAATCGGTGCCGGTGCAGCTCAAGTGCCTGAAAAACTTGGCAATGTTACGTATTATGATCATTTCTTATCTGTTATTCCAAACAATATTTTGCAACCATACTTACAAGCCAATGTATTGTCTGTAATGTTTATTTCTGCTTCCGTTGGTTTAGCCTTTGCGTTCATGCCACGCACTGAAAATCGTGAAGCGGTGTTGAAAGTCTTATTTGGTTTACAAGAATTACTATTTACATTGATTAAAGCATTACTTTATGTATTGCCAATCGGTATCCTCGCCTTTGCAGGTCAATTATCTGCGCAAATCGAAGCGGGCGTAATTGTTGGTGCTTTAGGTAAATATACGGCTGTTGTTATCGGTGGTAACTTGATCCAATTCTTTATCGTAATTCCATTGTTCTTGTTATTCCGCGGTTTGAACCCTGTGGATGTATTCCGCAAAATGTCCCCAGCCGTAGCCGTTGCGTTGTTTACTAAATCTTCTGCTGCAACATTGCCTGTTACATTAGCATCTGCTGAGGATAATTTGAAAGCTCATCCTGCAGTAGCTCGTTTCGTATTGCCAATTTGTACAACTATTAATATGAATGGTTGCGCAGCTTTCATTCTTGTCACATCTTTATTCGTAATGCAAAATGCGGGAATGGAATTGACTATGGGCACAATGGTGGCCTGGTTATTTATTGCTGTTCTCGCTGCGATTGGTAATGCGGGCGTTCCAATGGGTTGTTATTTCTTAACCTTATCCTTGATGAGTTCCATCGGTGCACCAATTGGTTTGCTTGGTATCATCTTGCCAATCTATACGATTATCGATATGATTGAAACCGCTGAAAACGTATGGTCTGATGCATCTGTATGTGCCATGGTTGACCATGACCTTCAAGGTAAATTGGACGACTCTAGTGGCGACGATATGCCTCAATTCCAAGGTGCTTAATTCTAGAGGGAAAAGAAGCGTAAGAAATACATCATTATATAGATAAAAAAGGTTATCCTGTAAGGGGATAACCTTTTTTATCTACTAGAGTAGTTGTAATTGTGTAATGATAATGTCGATTAGAAATAATGCCGTTAGAATACTATATTTCAAAACTAAATTATACTTCTAAAAACTAATAATAGTCACATTACTAGATATGCATTTTATGTTATACTTTCAGATAGAATAATATCGAATTAATAGAAGGCTAGTTGGCATATTAGGTGCGGATTAGAGAATAAAATGAAAGATAAGTCAGTATTACCGATAGAGAAACAATTAAATAAATTTCTCCAACCAAAATGCCTTATCCCAGGTGGTCTTGGTTTATGGGAAATATATTTCCGTAAGATTTGTACGGCATGGGGCGAGATTAATGGTGAAATTCGACCACAGCATATCATATTTTCTGCCGATAATGGTTGCAATATAGAAGGCTATGTGGGCTATAACTATGAGGTGACACAAAAGCAATCCCGTAATATGTTACTCGGTCGCTCGTCAGCCACACAATTTTGCAACTTTAATAATATTCCTTATGAGGTCGTGGATGTAGGCATTGCCTCAGATGATGGCATCGGTGTGAATCGCAAAGTAGCGAAAGGGTCAAAGAATATTTTGAACCATCCTGCTATGACTGAGGATGAGTTTAATCGTGCCTTTCAAGCTGGATATGAACGAGTTGAACATTATGTGGCAAAAGGAATCAATCTCTTTTCCTTTGGTGAAATGGGTTTAGGGAATACAACAACCTCTGCGTGTGTGTTGTCTGCATTGACGGGGGCTGATCCGACGGAAACCGTGGGCCCTGGTTCCTGGCCAGATAAACCAGATTTGATGAAACGAAAAGTTGACTTTGTACGTTCTGTATTAGACAAGCACAAGGCTAATATTGGTTCTGAAAGTGAATCAGACCGAGTTCGTGAAATCGTAGCTCATGTAGGTGGTTTTGATATTGCGGCTATTCTTGGAGCCATGCTAGCTTGTGCAGATTTTAAAAAGCCTTTTGTCATTGATGGCTTTATAACAGCTGTAGCAGCTGCTTGTGCAGTGCACATAAATGATCGCGTTGTGGATTATGCCTTGCCATCTCATAACTCTCGAGAAAAAGGTACGGAGCTGGCTTTAGCTGAGGTGGGGATTACACAAGACATGGTTCCTATTCAAGCCCAAATGTCGATGGGAGAGGGCACGGGAGCTATCTTGATGGTACAAATGCTAAAAACTACACAGCATATGTTTGTACATGTGGGCACTTTTGCAGACTTGATGAAATTATGAGGTAGAAGAATGGAACTAAATAAATACTTTGATATACATTTTGAACGAGCCGATGATGCAACTATTGCTAAAAGGTTGATAGGTGGGGCTAAGGTTAAGGGTCCTGCTTTGGTTATCCTGATCCTCTCCATGTTTATTGCCTCTATTGGG
>JAGZGB010000145.1 GCA_018367495.1 Veillonella sp.
CGTGATATAAAAATACACCATTTGAAATTAACTCAACCATGACTTGCTCCTTTATTACTTTCAGGCATGTGTAAACCTTTACAAACACTATACTTTCACTATGTTTATTAGTGAAAGTTTCATCCCTCTTACTAGTACCAATCCTTTAGTTATATCTAATCTGTATAACCCTAGCGTCTCCTCATCTGTACCAACTCCACTGGATAGAGTACAATAATACATATGTAAAGGAGGGTTTATGGACACCAAAGATTGTACGATTTTAAAAACCTTAGCAGAGGAAAATAATATTACTTATGCGGCGCGTCGTCTATTTATGACGCAACCTGCATTGAGTGAACGGATAAAAAAATTAGAAAAGGAATTTAACTGTCCTATCATCAACCGACAAGCTCGCGGTATAGAGTTTACCTACCAAGGTCAGCGCCTTGTGCGCTATGCCGAAGATTTGCTAAATTCCTATACTTCAGTGCACCAAGAGCTATTAGCTATGGGTAGTGAACCACGCGGTACATTAAATCTAGGATGCTCAAATGTATTCGCTAAGTATCATATTCCCCATATCTTATCGACCTTTAAAGAGGCGTATCCACACATTGATATCATCATGTATACTGGACTTAGCTATAAGCTATATCATGACTTCCTTGAAGGTCGTCTACATGCTGCCATCATCCGCGGTTCTCACACTTGGACTGAGTCGAAAGAACATATTTGGTCAGAACCATTCTGTTTCTTTAACAAAACACCTTGTACCGTAGAGGATTTACCGCATTTACCTTACATTCACTATCAAACAGATCCGAATTTACAGCAAACCATTGATGATTGGTGGTATTCCCACTACTCACAGCCACCGATGCGCACCATCGAGGTGAATGACATCGATACAAGCATGAAGCTAGTTAACCAAGGACTTGGCTTCACTATACTCACCCAAAGTTGCGGCAATGACTATCCAAAGCTATTTAAAGAAACCTTAAAAGCTCGCGATGGTCGTACCATGACGCGCGACACGTGGATGTACACCCGCCATAGTGCACTTGAGTCCAAACCAGTTCAATCATTTTATAGCTTTATGAAAAATTGGTCCAACACCAAAGCCTAGTATCTATTCCTTTAATACATATAATATATTATGAAAGTGCAATAAAAACAAATTAATCTTTTCTTTAGTATCCATAAATTTTGCTTATACCTTATATCTCCATATATGCAAAAAAGAACCCATCATGACTCAAGAATCATGACGGGTTTTCTTTTATATAATCGCTTTTATAAGAATACTTTTCAGTCTATTACTAGATTGGCTCACTTAGAACTATAGTAACAACAGCATAATCACTACTGTAGCAACAATACATGGTACAGCATTGCGTTTTGCCATTTCCATAGGGTTAATACCTGCAAGGCCCGCAATGATGATACCTGCACCTGCTACTGGACTCATGCTACGGCCGATGCCAGCACCCAATTGGGCCATGGAGCCGAGTTGCATAATGCCATAGCCAAAGTCTGCCGCATGCGGTGTAACAGCACCGTTAAATGCAAGGGCTGCTGCATTACCAGAACCAGAGATAACAGCTAATAAGAATGGACCAAAGGCTGCGCCAATTTGAGCGATTTGTTGAGAGTTCTTCATGCCATCAATGAGTGCACTTGTAAGGCCGATATATTGCATACCAGCTGTAAAGGCTGCAGCAGCAGCCATAAGACCTACTACATCACACATGCCATCGCCAGTACCGCGGAAGAATTTCTTAACTGCTTCCGTTACATTTGGACGTACGGCAATAATACCGATAGCTGTACCAATGAGCATAGATACAGGAACAGAAATTTCAGGAATTACCGCTACTTGTTTACTACCGAGTACGAGTAATACAAGCGGAATGATTGGGATGATAGCATATAAATAATTTACTTTAAATTCTTTGCCTTCTTCCTCGTTAGCATCTTTTAATACATATCCTGTATGCTCTTTCTTAACGATAGCTACGATATTGAGCAAAATAGCTGCTACGACAATGCCAATAATAGCTTGCATAGAGAAGCTCGCAATAACGGTCATTACGTCTTCACCAGCGAGTTGTGCTACTTGTGGGTTAAACATAAGACCTGGGCTCAATGCACTTCCCCATGTACCTAGGAAAATAGCAGAGCCTGCCATTGCAGGATGCACACCAGAACGAATAAGTGCAGGAATCAAGAGTGCACCTACTGCTGCCGCACAACCGGCTGCTGTAGGCAACGCAATATTGATCAAGAACGTAATAATAACAGCACCAGGAATGATGATTTTAATCATTTTTTTTAGGCCTGCAGAGATGAAATATACCATGTGCTCTGTACATTTTGTATACTCCATAACATAACTAAAACCAAGCACTGTACAAATAGTTGGTACAAGACCT
>JAGZGB010000015.1 GCA_018367495.1 Veillonella sp.
GTGTAAGGCTAATCGTTCTGCCGTCAAAATAGAGATGGCAATCGGCACACCTGCGCTCGAAATTTGTAATAGTAACAAATAGATAGGAAAGGCCATCTGGTAGATACCGATGCCTTCACCACCCAAGATGCGGGATAGAAGAATCCAGTTAATACTACCGATGGCTTTCACTACGAAACCGGCAATGGTTAAAATTAAGGTTCCTTTTAAAAATCCACTAGCCATTGATTATAGTTTGTTGGAAGAACCTAAAACATTTTTAATTTTGTGAGCTACCATGCCTTTAATAGCATCACGAGCAGGTCCTAAGTATTTACGAGGGTCAAATTCGGATGGATTTTGAGCCAAGTATTCACGTACAGATGCAGTCATTGCAAGGCGAAGGTCTGTATCGATATTGATTTTGCAAACTGCCATTTGAGCTGCTTGGCGAAGCATTGCTTCAGGTACGCCTTGTGCACCTGGAATGTTGCCACCGAATTCGTTACATTTAGCTACGAATTCAGGCAATACGGAGGATGCACCATGTAATACGATAGGGAAGTTAGGCAACAATTCGCCAACTTTTTTCAAACGATCGAAGTCGAGGTAAGGGTCACCTTTAAATTTATAAGCACCGTGGCTGGTACCAATAGCAATTGCTAAGGAGTCTACACCTGTAAGATGTACGAATTCAGCAGCTTGTTCTGGGTCAGTGAAGCGAGCATCTGCATCGGATACATTTACATCATCTTCAACACCAGCTAAACGGCCCAATTCTGCTTCTACTACCACGCCATGAGCATGAGCATATTCAACAACTTGTTTAGTGATTTTTACGTTTTCATCGAAATCATGGTGAGATGCGTCGATCATAACGGATGTGAAACCACCATCTACACAATCTTTACAGATTTCAAAGGAATCGCCGTGATCAAGGTGAAGAGCGATAGGTAAGTTGCTGTCTTCAAGAGCTGCTTCTACGAGTTTTACAAGGTAAATATGTTTAGCATATTTACGAGCACCTGCAGATACTTGCAAGATAAGAGGGGATTGTTCCTCTTTGGCTGCATCTACGATACCTTGTACGATTTCCATGTTGTTTACATTGAAAGCGCCAACAGCATAGCCGCCTTCATAGGCTTTTTTGAACATTTCTGTAGTAGTAACTAATGGCATGTTGTCCTCCTTGGCCATAGGGCCTGTCATATCATGTTATTAATACTGTGACTGCCAGCATTTTAGCGTATACGAACTAGATGAAATACTAGCGGTATTGCAATCATATATCAATTCAAGTTAAGTATATCAAGAAACACTATAAAGGGCCAACATTTTTTCTATAACTTATATATAAAATTTGTCTAGTTTTATGGCCCATGTGGGTTAATTTAAATATATCAGTATTTATTTAGTAGAAATTGGTTGGCTTAGTAGATTAGCAATGCCTTCATATCTGATGGCATGGATGCCTGTAATTCTAACCATTCATTTGTCATGGGATGGTAAAAGCTAACGCGCGATGCATGGAGTGCTTGACGTCCAATATAGTTTAAATGCCCACCATAAAGGTCGTCTCCAGCAAGTGGATATCCTAGTTGAGATAGATGGACGCGAATCTGATGAGTACGCCCCGTATGTAACAAACATTGAACATGAGTGAAGTATTGGTCTATCATATTTTGACTAATGGCATTACTACTAAGAACCGTTATATCTGTGTGAGCTGGTTTACCTTCATTCGTACAACATCGCTCGATAATACTACCTGGTTTACGTCCGATAGGCCACTGAATGCTTATAGAATTGGTAGGTAATTGACCTTCTACAATAGCGTCGTAAATTTTATGGAAATGAGTTCGCTTTTTATCAAATGCATGTTGTACTACAGATGTTTTTGCGATGATAACAATGCCAGAGGTATCCTTATCTAATCGATGAACAGGATGAAAATCATAATGCTGATTTGTCTCTTGATAGTAATATAGAACACCGTTTGCTAAGGTATAATCTCGTACCGTTGAGGTAGGATGCATGAGTACACCAGCCTTCTTGTTGATAACTAGAATATATTCATCTTCGTATACGATATCTAAATCCATATGGCTTAATCTAAATTTCTGTTCTGGCATTAGCTTCATAACGAGATGGTCGCCACCATGTACCAATGTATTCCAAGTGGAAGGGGTACCATTGACTGTTATGATACCATCATTTTGCAATCGCCGCCTCATGCGCTGTGAAATATGCTGTTGTTTTATAATATGATTCATAGACTGCGTATGTACGTCAGAATCTACAATCAAGTCGATTATGGTTGCTGTTTTCATAGATAGTATTATATCAAATAAATGATGGATGAAGAATTTTTCATAATTTGTTGTCTATATTAGGGTCTATATAGTATAATTTTTATTAATGTTTTTTATATTTTTTTTATGTGTATGTTTTATTTATGGCACTGCAGTTTTGTTTTCGCAGTTCAATTTCTTAGAACCATATGTATAGTAAATATGGTTTGCTTTGTAAAAGGAGAGGTTTATGAATCTTAACAAGAAATCCTTATTAGTCGCTTGTGTGTTGGCGGCTATGTCTACAAGTGCTTTTGCAGCATCTACAACAACATCTACTAGTAGTACAACAGTAACAAATCAAGATACAAAAACATCTACTAGTACAAAAGTTACACGTGAGCAACATAGTTCTAGTGTATCTACATCTACAACAAATACTACAGAGAAGTCTTCAAGTCGTTCTAGTGGTACATCCGTAGGAGTAGGTGTGGGTATTGGTCGACTTGATACCTTCGTACCTATTTCTGGGGCCGTTAAAGAACCACCTGCAGGTGTAAAAAAAGCTATGAAGGTATTAAAAGATGACTCCTTATTACAACAAGGCTATTTAGGTCTTGTAAAAGAAAAGGGGAAATGGGGTATAGTAGGTACAAATGGTCAAGTTGTACTTACGCCAGCTTATAAATCTTTAGACGCATCTAGTAAGAAGGATGGTACTTTCTTTGTTGAGGAAGGTAAAAATAAAATTTCTCATATTAAAGGCGATGGTACTGTATTAGAATCTGGCAAAGAAGCGCAAGAAGCTTTATATAGCAGCCTTAATGAGAAAAATACGGCTGTTAAAGAGTTAAATGATTTTGATCCTAAAACTGTTAGTCAAAATTATCCAAGTGATTCTTACGTAGCTTTCACAGAAAAAGGCAAACTAGGATTTAAAGATGCTAATGGCAATGTAGTAATTCAGCCTCAATTTAAAGCGTTATCCGATGTAGAAACTAAATTTAGTGAGGACCGTGCTTTTGTAAAAGCTAATGGCAAAGTGGTTGCTATTGATGGTAAAGGTACTGTATTGTTTAATGCTCCATCTAGTGAAGTATATCCATATAAAAATGGCTTAGCTGAATTCCGCCGTAAGGTTAGTCACTTTGGCCTTGGTGGTATTCTAGGTCTTGTAGGTATGGGCTACTTGTATAATCATGGTGGCGTATATCTTGATGGTCTAGGCGGTCTTGTTGATGATGGCATGAAGCGTGGCTATATTGATCGTAATGGCACTGTTGTAATCGATAGCAAAAACGATTATGTATATCCTATGGAAGAACATGGTACCTTGGTTCGTAATGAAGGTAAATTGGGCTTTATGAATCGTCAAGGTCAATATGTAATTCAACCTGGCAACTATGAAGCTGGTACAATCGACGTAAACAATGTATTGTTAACATTGAAAAACAAAGATACTAATAAATACGGTATTTTTGATATGGAAACAGGTCAACAAGAGGTACCATTTAAATACGATACTATTGAGTTTGTAGGTGAGCACGAAATGTCTGTTACTAACGATACAAATCGTTATGTCGTAGATATGGCTACTGGCCGTGTTATTTATAAAGGCGATAAATCTATGAACGTAAAAACGTTCCTTGGTGATACGTATACATGGGTATATAACAAAGAAGGTAATTATAAGATTCTATCCCTTGATGGTATGGTAACAGAAACTTCAGTTATGAAAGATATTTCTGGTACTGGTAGCTTCTCTCATGGTTACAGTCCTGTAAAAATCAAAGGTAAATGGGGTATCATCAACTCTAAAGGTGAGTTAGTAGTTCCATCTATTTATGATGAAATTACAATTTTATAATGATTATGTTAAGACTGCATTTGAAAGAGTGCAGTCTTTTTCTATTTCTTGACTATATTGATTATATGTATAAATTTTTTATATTTATCTATATATTTATTCAATAGATATTCAATGGATATTCAATGGATATTCAATGGATAATTTTTCTATGATTAATAATAGTTATAATTAAAAAAATCGATTTACCTAGAAAATAAGCCTGTTATAAGGTATAATTATAGAGATATATTCCGATTTGGTGTACATTTACATTTTCACTTGGAATATGAGGATGATGAAAGTAATACTATGGACCCCATGCCCAACGGGTTCAGGTGTAGGAGGTATAAATGGCTAAAGATTGTTCCTTTGACGTTGTGTCTGAAGTGGATATGCAAGAAGTAGATAATGCGGTAAACCAAGCTAAGAAAGAGATTGGTACGCGTTATGATTTCCGCGGTTCCAAAGCGGAAATCAGTCTTGAAGGCGACACTATAAAAATCATCGGTGATGATGAATATAAATTGAATGCCATTATCGATGTATTAAAAGGCAAGATGATTAAACGTAATGTAGCAATTAAAAATCTTGACTATGGTAAAGTAGAGCCAGCTGCTGGTGCAACAGTTCGCCAAATCATTACTATTAAAAAAGGCATTACTAAAGAAAATGCTAAAGAAGTAGTAAAAGCAATTAAAAACATGAAAATCAAGGTACAAGCATCTATCCAAGAGGATCAAGTGCGTGTATCTGGTAAGGATAAAGATGATTTGCAAGCAGTAATCCAAATGTTAAAACAATTGGATATCCCTGTAGAATTGCAGTTCGTTAACTTCCGTTCCTAATAACATATGTCCATAAGATAGGGTTAGTTTGATTCATTGCAGTCGTTAACCCTATCGGTGTAGGAGGCCTTATGAAAGTAGAGGACATGAAGGGTGGCTATACCACAGGTTCATGTGCTACGGCAGGTATGAAAGCTGGTTTATTGGCCCTCTTAGATAAGATCATCGTGGATCAAGTGGTCATTGAAAATCCTCAAGGTCAGTATATTGAGGTACCTATCAAACAGGTAGAGGTTATATCCGATACAGAGGCTAAGGTGACCGTTATGAAAGACGGTGGCGACGATCCTGATGTAACCCATGGCAATGATGTGGAAACGACGGTGACTCTTGATGATACTGGTGAACTACGATTCCGGGCAGGCTTTGGCGTTGGGACGGTAACGAAACCGGGCCTTGCGATGCCGCCAGGAGAACCGGCTATCAATCCAGGGCCTAGGACGATGATGAACATCGTCTTTGAAGAGTATTGTGTACATGGTCAAGGTGTAACGGTAACGGTGAGCGTACCAAACGGTATGGTATTAGCCAAGAAAACGTTAAATCATACCCTAGGTATCGAAGGTGGAATTTCTATTATTGGTACTACAGGTATCGTTAAGCCTATGAGCGAAGAAGGATTCAAAAACTCCTTAGTTCCTCAGCTGAAAGTTATGAAAGCCAATGGTTGTGAAACGGCTGTTCTCGTGCCGGGCCGTATCGGTCAGGATCTGGCGGAACAAGTACTTGGTATACATAAGAACCAAATGGCAGAAACGAGCAACTTTATTGGCTTTATGCTTGAAAAGGCAGTACAAATTGGCTTCAAGCGTATCTTGATCATCGGTCATATCGGTAAGTTAATAAAATTAGCTAGTGGTAGTTTCCATACACACAATCGCATGAGTGATGGTCGCATGGAAAGCATTGTGGCCTATGCTGCCTTAGAAGGGGCATCCCAAGCGGTGTGTGAAGAGTTATTTAATTGCCAAACCACAGAGTCTACGTTCCCTATTTTAGAACGAGAAGGCCTGACTGGTGTATACCAACGTGTGGTAGATCGTGCCTCTCTACGTAGTGAGCGATATATTGCTAACGAAGCAGAGGTAGGTATCATTATTACCACATTAAAAGGTGAGATTTTGGCAATGGATAAGCATGCAAAAGAGATAGGAGAGCTTGAACAATGGCACATACCTTGTATATCGTAGGCATTGGTCCGGGTAATCCTGATTATGTGGTGCCTAGAGGCCTTAATTTAATTAAACATGCCACAGTATTGGTAGGCAGTGAACGGTCCTTAGAGGACTTTCAAGAGTCTGGTCAAATTACATATCCTGTAACGGGTAAGCTTGGCTTACTGGCTGAGCAAATTGAGCGTGAGCTCAATAGCCATGATGTTGTAGTTATGGTAAGCGGTGATACAGGCTACTATAGCTTGTTACCGTATTTGAAAAAGAAATTTACTGCTAACCCTATTGAGGTTGTACCCGGCATTAGTTCTATGACCTTTGCCTTCGCACGACTCAATGAGGTGTGGCATGATGCGGATTTAATGAGCTTTCACGGTCGCCAACCGGCACCAGAGAAGCTCGTATATGAAGCAGGTAAAAAGATGGGGTTCTTGACGGATCCTGAATATAATCCAGCGCATATTGCGCGTATTTTAATAGATGCAGGTTGGCCCAGAGAAACGAGAGCGGCAGCCCTTGAGCGTTTGAGCTATGATGATGAAAAAATTGTAGACTCCACGTTAGAGGTATTAACTGAGCTTGAAGGCTTTGGTCATTCTGTAATGGTGGTACTAGGATGAGACATTTTTTCGGAATTCCTGATGAGGAATTTATCCGCGGCGACGTGCCGATGACGAAATGCGAGATTCGCAAAGCCGTTATGAACGAGGCACGCATCGAGGAGGATAGCATCGTTCTTGACGTAGGTGCTGGTACGGGCTCTATCTCCATTGAAGCAGCCTTGGCAGCTCCTAAAGGGCATGTATATGCGATTGAGCGCTTTGATAAAGGCATCGACCTTATCAATGAAAACATGAAGAAATTCAATGTTAATAATATGACAGTGATTAAATCCAAAGCTCCAGAAGGCATGGAAGAATTGCCTGACCTTGATGCGGTTATTATCGGCGGTAGTGCTGGTGGTATGACAGGCATCATGGATGAGGCGCAACGTCTATTAAAAATTGGTGGCCGTCTAGTTGTAACTGCTGTAACAATGGAAACTGGCTACACAATTCTTAAAGAGTTGAAAGGTCGTCCTTTCACCTATGAAGGTTACCAAATGTCTATCAGCCGTTACCGCAAGGCTGGTCCATATCATTTGTTAGACCCATTGAGTCCGATTTTCATTGTATCTGCAACGCGTATCGCAGAAGGAGAGTAATATGGTTGACGTACATATCGTAGGCGCAGGCCCTGGAGATCCTGAGTTAATCACTCGCAAAGGGTATCGTTTAGTGCAAGAGGCAGACGTTGTTATTTACGCTGGCTCCTTGGTAAACCCTGCCATTTTAGAGGCTTGTAAACCAAGCTGTGAAATCCATAACAGTGCTACTATGAACCTTGATGAGGTGTTGGCTGTTATGAAAGCTTCTGTGGAGGCTGGTAAAAGTGTAGTTCGTCTTCACACAGGTGACCCTGCTATTTACGGTGCTATTCAAGAGCAAATGGATGCACTAGCTGGCATGGGTATTTCTTATGAAGTCGTGCCAGGTGTAAGCTCTTTCCTTGCTACAGCAGCGGCTTTGAAACAAGAATACACATTACCTAATGTGTCCCAAACAGTTATCATTACACGCATGGAAGGCCGTACACCAATGCCTCCAAAGGAAAAATTGCGCATGTTAGCAGCTCATGAAGCGACAATGTGTATTTTCCTTAGCGTTCAAATGTTAGATAAGGTTGTAGCTGAACTCATCGAGGGCGGTTATGACAAAACAACTCCAGTGGCAATCGTGGTAAAAGCGTCTTGGCCAGACCAACGCATTATCCGCGGCACATTGGAAACCATTGCGGACATCGTAGCGAAAGAAGGCGTATTACGCCAAGCTATGATCGTAGTAAGCCATGTATTAGATAGTGAATACGAATTATCTAAACTTTACGACAAAGGCTTTGCTCACATGTACCGCAGTGCTAAGGACTAGTATGATGAAAGAACTAGAAACTGTTGCATCTACGACTGGAGCTAAGAAGAATAGAACGGCTATTCTCTCTGTATCTGAACGAGGTGCAAAGCTAGGTCAACGCATCAAGTCTTTGGTGGCACCCCATGCGGATTGCTTTGAAAAGGAAAACCGTCCCTCTGGTGGAGAGGCCATTTATTTTGATTCCCTCAAAAATCATATTGGACAGATTTTCAAAGATTACGATCAAGTGTTATGTATTATGGCACTCGGTATTGTAGTGCGCATGATTGCACCATATATTGAGCATAAATCCAAGGATCCTGCTGTAGTTGTAATGGACGAAGTAGGACACCATGTGATTAGCTTGTTATCCGGTCATCTTGGGGGCGCCAACGAATGGACGCAGTCCATTTCGCTGGCCATCGATGCGGACCCAGTTATTACAACCGCTACGGATGTAAACGGATTGCCAGCGCCTGACGTGTTGGCGCGCCACGAGCATCTGTTGGTGGATGATTTTCAAACCTTAATCAATGTGAACTCTGCCATCGTTGGAGGAGAGCGAGTTGATTATTATATCGATGCTAGCTTACCGAATGAAGAGCATTTAGAACAAGCTGCGAAAGCTCATATTGGTGAACATGGTATGGTTCATGTTGTTTTTCTAGAGGAACTTGCCTCCATTCCATGTAAAAATGAAAGCACTGAAGAAAGTTCTTCTCGCGTAGTTATTACAGACAAAGTAATTGCAGAGTATGGTCATCAATTGATTTTGCGCCCTCGTACTTATACGATGGGCATTGGCTGTCGTCGAGATACGCCCAAGGAATTGATCGTTGACGCCATACAACAGTCGCTAGCAGCACATAAGCTTTCACCAAAAAGCCTTGTAACGGCAGCATCGGTAATCGTTAAACAAGACGAAGTAGGCCTATTAGAGGCTATGCAAATTATGGGGTGGTCTATCGTGTTCTATACACAGGACGAGATGGCACCACTCATTGAAAAAGAAGAATTAAAAGAATCTAATTTTGTAAAAGGAACTATAGGAGTAGGAAACGTATGCGAGACAACGGCATTACTAGCGGCCAAGAGCCGAACATTAATACAGCACAAAACAATTTATCCCAAAACAACGGTAGCCATTGCACAGGTAACATCAAAGTAATCGGCATCGGCCCTGGTGATGAAGAGTTTATGACACCTCAAGCGCGCGAAGCTATCTTAGCAGCTGACCGTGTTGTAGGTTATTTGACATACCTCGACTTGATTAAAGACCTTATCGAAGGTAAAGAAACTGTAGGCACTGCAATGATGCAAGAAGTAGATCGTTGCCAACAAGCCGTTGATTTAGCAGTAGAAGGTCATCAAGTGGTTGTAGTATCCTCTGGTGACTCCGGCGTATACGGCATGGCAGGTCTTGTGTTGGAACTTGCTAATAAAGTGCCAGCAGAAAAACGTCCTTCTGTAGACATCGTACCTGGTCTTAGTGCTGTAAACGTAGCAGCATCTGTATTGGGTGCACCTTTGATGCATGACTTTGCAGTTATTTCCTTAAGCGACTTGATGACTCCATGGGATCTTATTAAAAAACGTGCTGACCTTTGCGCACAAGGTGACATGGTTATCTCCTTGTATAACCCACGTAGTAAAAAACGTGTTACTCACTTAGATGAAGTTCGCGAAATCGTTCTTAAATACCGCGACCCTAAAACACCTGTTGGTATCGTGCAAAAAGCAGGTCGTCCAGGTCAACATATGGTAATTT
The DNA here is from genome assembly GCA_018367495.1 of Veillonella sp. The sequence goes on from JAGZGB010000015.1 coordinate 9,854, forward strand.
CTGACCTTGAAAACTTCACTAACGAAGAAGTAGATATGCAAACACTTGTTATCATCGGTAACAGTCAAACCTATGTTGAAAATGGTCGCATGATTACACCTCGAGGCTACAAATTATGATTTGGGTCATTGCCGGCACTTTGGATGGTCGTACCTTAGCGGTAGAAATCCAAAAACGAACTGGTGAAGATGTGCTTGTTACGGTTGTTAGTCAATATGGGGCAGAGCTTGCTGCTCATAAAGGCATTACCGTACATACGGGCCGTCTTGACCAAGAGGCGATGCAAAACTTGATTAAGGAGCACGATGTACGTCTCTTAATCGATGCAAGTCATCCGTATGCTGCTATTGTTACAGCTACGGCTCAAGATGCAGCAAAGGCCGAAGGTATACCTTTTGTTCGGTTTGAACGTAAAGAGGTACCATTACCTGATTATGATAAATTACATATCGTAGTGGATGAAGTTGAAGCAGCCAATTTGGCAGGCAAGCTAGCGAAGGAAAATAATAATCATGTGTATTTAACTACTGGTAGTAAGACAATGCATATCTTTGCCAAGTCTGAAGCTTTGCAAGATTGTGAAGTATGGACACGCATTTTGCCAACTGCAGAGGTGTTACAAATGATGGAAGACCTCAATGTGAGTCCAAAACGCATCGTTGCGGTGCAAGGTCCATTTTCTTACGATATGAACCGCATCATGTTCCACGATACAAAGGCTAGTGTTGTAGTTATGAAAAACTCTGGCCTTGTAGGTGGTGCTGATACAAAATTACAAGCAGCCATGGATCTTGGCATTCATGTTATTGTTATCGATCGTCCACGTGTTAAGATTGAAAGCCACGTGGTATCATCGAATGATGAATTTTTCGAATTATGGGAGGACACTAATGGATTACGTTAAAAATCCTAAAGCGATTGAAGATAAAAGTATGCAAATCATTTACGACTATGTAAAAGATTTAGGTTTAACAGATGATGAAGTACGCGTAGTATCCCGTACTGTACATGCTTCTGGTGACGTTGAATATGCACAACTCGTAAAAATGAGCCCTGATGCTGTTCAAAAAGGTATCGAAGCCTTGGAAAATGGTGCTAACATTTATACTGACGTAGAAATGGTGCGTACAGGTATCTCCAAACCAGCTCTTAAAATTCGCGGTAACGAAGTACACTGCTTGATTAAAGATGAAAACGTAGCTAAAATGGCTAAAGAATTAGGTGTAACTCGTTCTATCGCGGCTATGCGTACATTTGGCAAACAATTAGAAGGCCAAATCGTTGCTATTGGTAATGCTCCAACAGCATTGTACGAAGTATTGCGTTTAGCTTTAGAAGAAGGCGTTAAACCAGCTCTTATTATTGGTATTCCTGTAGGCTTTGTAGGTGCTGCAGAATCTAAAGATTACTTGATGGAAGTATCCCCAGTTCCTTACATTACTGTAAAAGGTAATAAAGGTGGTAGCCCAATTGCCGCTTCCGTATGTAATGCATTACTTTACACAGACGTTAAACGCAATGACATGCTCTTCGTAGAAGGCAAAGAATCTAAATAATACAAAACCCGAATCGTATTTTTGTAGTTCTACGATTCGGGTTTTACTGTATATGTTTTTGAGAGGGGGTTCATATGGCGTCTATTAATGAACGAAAGGCCTTTCGTTTATCAGTAATTTTTATTTTACTCGTTGCCGTTATAGCTTGTATGATTATATCTCTTATCTGGGGATCTACGCCTGTATCACTAACAGAGATATGGCGAACTTTGTGGTCTGATGAACTTACAGATACAGCTTCACAGATTATTTGGAATATTCGCTTGCCCCGTAATATTGTGGCCGCTCTAGTAGGTGCTTGTCTTGCAGTTTCTGGCGCTATTTTACAAGCTGTTATGAAAAATCCGCTGGCGGATCCACAAATTGTAGGGGTATCCTCTGGCGCAGGCCTTGCCGGTGTTATCGTTTTGATTGTATTCCCCGGCTATGATTATATTGTTCCTCTCGTGGCCTTTTTAGGCGCCATGGGAGCGGCTCTTATGGTGTATGCATTAGCCTGGAAGAATGGGGTGCGACCAAGTCGCATTATCTTAGCTGGTGTGGCAGTAGCTGCCTTCTTAGGCTCTGGTATTTCAGCGCTTCTCGTATTTTACGGGGACCGTGTACAAGGTGCTTTGCTCTGGATGGTAGGGGGCTTATCGGCTCGTAGTTGGCCACAGGTTGAGGTTTTATTCCCGTACGCCATGATAGGTCTTTTCCTAGCTTGTTTGGGGGCAAAACGACTTACCATTTTAAGCCTTGGCGATGAGACAGCCAAAGGTCTTGGACTTAAGGTTGAACAAACACGCTTTATGATGACAGCTGTAGCTGCCTTGTTAGCGGCAGGTGCCGTAAGTATTGCAGGTCTCATCGGTTTTGTAGGTCTTGTTATCCCGCATATGTTACGACTTATTATTGGCAATGATTATGCGTATCTATTGCCGGGGTCTGCACTATTAGGTGCTTTCGTCCTCGTTGTGAGTGATACAGTGGGGCGCGTTCTTATGAGTCCTATTGAGATTCCAGTAGGGATTATCATGGCCTTCTTCGGGGCGCCATTCTTCTTGTATCTATTAAGGAGGGATAGCTGATGAGTACGAATAACTCTGCTATTGCTGTAAAACAGCTATCCGTTACGCTTGGAAATCGCCATATTTTACATGATATTACGGTCTCTATTCCAACGGGAAAAATTACAACCTTAATCGGGCCTAATGGATGTGGTAAAAGCACACTTTTACGTTCTATGATTGGATATATTTCTAGTCCTAGTGAATGTGTAACCATCTTTGATAAGCCATTATCCTCTTATTCACAAAATAAACTGGCTCGTCAAATGGCATTTTTACCACAAGTACCGAATATGCCAAAGGATATGACCGTAGAGGAACTGGTGTATTGTGGTCGTTATCCGTACCAAAACTGGTGGAAAAATACGGCGAAAGAAGATAGGGAGATTGTAGATTACGCACTATCGATTACAAAAACAGATCATCTTCGTCATCAACTCATTCCATCTCTATCTGGTGGTGAGCGGCAACGGGTTTGGATTGCGATGGCCTTAGCACAAGAGCCAAAACTCCTTGTATTAGATGAGCCAACAACCTATTTAGACATCAATCACCAACTTGAGATTATGGAACTTTTAAAACGGCTTAACAAAGAGAATGGTTTAACAGTCCTCATGGTGTTACACGACTTAACACAGGCAGTACAATACTCTGATTATATGGCTGTTATTAAATCAGGTCACTTAATCGCAGCAGGAAACACAAAGGATATTACCTCGGATTCACTTTTTAAAGAGGTGTTCTCTGTAGACGTGCAAGTAGATAACTTTGATAATAAACCATATGTACGTGTAAAAGGATTATTATAGAAAAAAGGACATTCCGAATGGAATGTCCTTTTTATGCATTTAAAATGTTACGTCAATACCGTATGCTTCTTTTACTAAACGAGCCATAGCCTCAGGTGTTTGTAGACCTGGATTTAATAGGAAGAGTTTGGAAGGTAAATAAATAACGCGGTTATTTTGTACTGCTTTCAAATTAGCCCATGCAGGATTATCTGTCATGGCTTTTTTCATAGCTTTTGTAATTTCTTCTTCTTTCCCCATTGTTACAACAAAGATAATGTCAGGATTATCTGCTGCTAATGTTTCTAAAGAGTAAGGTACTGTTTTATCTGTTGTTGTTTTGTCCAAATGACTAGTTATAACATTTGTCATGCCTAAGTCTTTAACCATCGAGGCTGTGATAGCAACATCAGTCTCAGCTGTTACACCTTTACCAGTAGCACGTAATACAGCTACGCGAGCTGGTTGTTGGCTTTTAACGGCATCTTTTACTTTAGCAATGTTATTTTCATAGGTGGCAATGACAGTTTTTGCTTTATCTTGATGATTAGTTAACTCACCGAGGAATGTTAAAAGTGGCACATTATCCTTAATACCATCATAGTCAATTAGAACTGTTGGAATTTTGCTAGATTGCAGTTGCGCTTCATACTTTTTATGTTGGTTTTCAAGACCTAATACTACATCTGGATTTAGACCTAGTAATTGCTCCATATTGATGTTTGCAGTTTGTCCAAGCGCTGGGAGGGCTTCAATTTCAGGTGGCAATTTATCTGTAGTACTCACACGACTAATAGCTTTACCATCTACAGCATAGAGCATAGATAATACAGAATTAGATAAGACCGCAATTTTTTGAGGATCCTTTGGCACTGTATAAGTTTGACCATTAAAGGTCAATTCTTTTGTAGTAGCAGAAGAGCTGGATGTGGATTTACCACACCCAGCTAGTGCTAGTACAATCATAACCAAAGCGATACTACCAAGTAGTAGTTTTTTCATGATGTACTCCTATGTACGTTTTTAACGATACAATTTAATTGTTAAGTAAATTATTTTTCTAATGCATCCCAAGCTTCGTTAGCACGTTCCACGAAGATATTACGGATATTTTGGTTTTCACCTAAACCATGAATGTAAGTATCTACTTTGAAACCGTCTTTTTCAAGGATGGATTTATGGGAATTTGGTTCTTTACCAGCCATGTCGTTATTAGCATGGTCGCCAGCTACCATCATGAATGGCATCAATGTAACATGTTTAATACCTTTAGCTTTTAATTGAGGTACAACTTGTTCAAGGTTTGGAGTACCTTCTACAGTGTAGATATATACATTTTTCAAGCCAAGGGAATGAATACGATCTTGGATTACAGAGTAGTAAGCATTGGAAGGGTCTGGTGTACCATGGGCCATGATAAGAAGTGCATCTTCTTTACCTAATTTAGGGAATTGAGATTGAACGGCTTTAATTGTTTGTACAACTTCGTCACTTTGACCTTCTTGACCCATCCAGTACATAAGTGGAGTACCAAGTGTCATTTTCTTAAAGTTATTTTTGTATAAGTTGTAAACAGCAACATCATAGTTGTATTCCATGCCAGGGATAACATCCAAGGATGTCAAAGCTACGCGAGAGTAACCTTCAGATTTCAATTGGTCTAATGCTTCTTCAGGAGTTGGGTATGTAATGCCTTCTTTTTGTTGGATACGGTCACGGATAATGTGGCTTGTGAAAGCTGTTACTACTTTTGTATTTGGATGAGCTGCTTTAATAGCATCTACAGTAGCATCAATTGTTTTAGCACGAGTATCTTTGAAAGTTGTACCAAAGCTCATAACAACGATAGCATCTTTGTTTTGAAGATTTTGAAGCTCTTTAGTTTCATGTGTGCGAACACCAATAGTGGATGCTTCTTTCAATGCTGGTGTAGGATCTTTAACTTCTTCATTTAATTGATATGCTGCATGAGATACAACAGGTGCACCAACGGATACTGCTAGACCTAAAATGGCGGATGCTAATGCTAATTGTTTTTTCATTTTAATACTCCTATCCATAACTTAACTACAAGTTTATGCAAAGATTATCTTAGTAATCCATATAATTTATATAAGTTATAGTTTATAGATCACTACAGATTTATTGCATATATATAACTTCAAGCCAATCGTAACAAAGTAAAATAGGGGTGTCAATAAACCCTATACCCCTAGAAGTATAGGAAAAATAAGGAGTTTTTAAGAAAGTAATGTGATGAATACAGTATAGTGTTAGCTTTTATAATTATATTCTTTTTGGTTATATGGATATGAATATGTGAATATATAAGGAATTTTATTTTATTAATTAGTAAAAAATAATTTTGATATTATTTCTCATTGACTTATATTCGTGAATCTTGTACTATTATTACATAGTAGTTGATAACAATTTTCAGTTATGAAGATTGTATCATGTATGAGCGATATGGAGGTCACATATGAAAGGCATAATTATTGCATCCTTTGGATCAATTTATCAAGATGCTGTGGAGAAATCCATTGGCAGTATAGAGAAAAAAGTACGTTCCATGTATAGCGATATGGAGGTACGTCGTGTATTCTTATCTGATGCATTAGTGGAAAAGTGGAATGAGAAGTACGATGAAAAGATTTCTTCTTTCACAGAAGCTATGCAAGATTTTGCTCGTCTTGGCATCGACGAGGTATACATTCAACCCGTAACATTAGTAGCAGATCAGTGCTACCAACAAATGCGTAAACAAGCATTGAAGTTTTTACATAGCAATGAATATGGTTTTAATCAAGTGAACATTGGTAAACCATTACTCACATCGTTAGGTGTAAAAAATTATGCCGATGATTATGAAGCAACATTGGAAAGCATCGTACGTCATGTTAATACAAAAGCACTTAATAAATCTGTAGTACTCATGGCAAATGGTCAAAATCAATTAGAGTTCAGTACATTGCAATTAAAAGCTATGTATGGTGCAGCACCAAATGTAGTAGTATTTACTACAAATGGTTTCCCTACATTTAAACAAGCGCTTACATTATTAGATCGTATGGGGCATAAAGACTTGTTAGTAGTACCATTAGCTCTTATTGGTTCTACACATTTAATGGATTATCTCGGCGGTGAACGATCTGATTCCATTTATGCATTGCTCGCTGAAGAAGGTTACAATGTAGATATATGGAATGAAGGTCTTGGTGAAAATCCATATGTACAAGATTTATTCTTGAAACATTTAGGTCAAGCTATTCGCATGTCCGAGCGTAAGCGTCCCATGCCTCGTGAGTCTGTAAAGCCAGTTATGACAAACTCTCGTATGGAAGCACAAGGTATGATTTCTTAATTTAGTCTCTCACGTAATTAGACATACATCTCTCCACACTCCTTTAAATATGTAAAAGTCCTCCTTGTTGGAAATCCAATGAGGAGGACTTTTACTTTTACTATGAAAAATATTTATAATATCCATTTTATACGTCCCATGGTATGCCCCTAACGTGTCGTCTATGGTATGATTAAGATACATTATTAGTTAGATAAGGAGATTTCCATGAAACAAGCTATTTTAGTTGTTGCCTTTGGGTCCACTGTTGACAGTGCTCGTGAACATAATATTGACTCCGTTGTGGAGTATATCGGTAAATCCTATCCCGATTATACGGTGGAATTAGCATTTTCTTCTCGTATTATCGTTAAACGATTACGGGAACGGGGGATTGAGATTCCTACTGAACAAGGGGCATTGGAAAAACTTATCCAAGAAGGATATACACATGTATATGTGCAACCTCTTCATTTCACTGGCGGTGAAGAGTTTGATAAATTGAAAAACAATATTCTTGCTCATGAAGGAGCGGGTCAACTTGAAGTATTGCGGGTAGGTAGACCTCTCGTATACTACATGGGCCAAGAGGAACATCCAGATGATTACCAAATTTTGATTGACCGATTCATTAAATCGCTTAATATTTCTAAAGAAGACGGGTTACTATTGGTTGGTCATGGTGGCCTCGGTTCTGGTAATTCATCATATGGCAACCTACAATTTAAACTAATTCGTGATGGCCTTACAAATGTACGTATTGCTGTTTTAGAGAATGCTCCATATGTGGCTGATGTAGCTATGCCATGGGAATGGCTTGATGGTAAACGGCCAAACACAATTTATGTGCACCCATTATTATTAGTTCTTGGAGATCATGCACAAAACGATCTCTTTGGTGATGAAGAAGATAGCGTTATTAATGAACTTGCTGATTATGGTTATGAAGTTAAACCAATTCATAGTGCTCTAGGTGAATATGAGGCAATTCATGATATCTTCCGTCAACATGTGCAGGACTGTATCGATGATTTGTATGGTAGACGCAGTACACATCGTCCTGCAATTCCAAATATTAAATAGTATCTTTGTATATCTTGTATAAATTAGTTATAATAAAAGATATGAAATTTATAAATAGATTGTAACTATAAGAATAGGAGAAACCCATGAAAGGTAAATTATATGGCATTGGCGTAGGCCCTGGTGATTCTGAATTAATGACTGTGAAAGCTGCTCGCATCGTAGGTGAAGCAGATATTATCATCACACCTAAAACAGAAAAGAAAGATGGTTCTGTAGCACTTAATATCGCATCCCCATACATTCAAGAACATACAGAAATCGTTCCTGTAGTATTCCCAATGGTATTGGATGATGCTACACAAGAGGAAGGCTGGCAAGAAGCAAAACGCATTATCTTGTCCTACTTAGATCAAGGTAAAAGCGTTGTATTCTTAACATTGGGCGATCCTATGTTCTACAGCACATACATGTATGTATATCGTTTGATTGAAAATACTGGTTATGAAATCGAAACCATTCCAGGTGTAACTGCTTTCTGTGCTATTGGTTCTCACCTTGGTTATCCAATCGTAGAGAAAGAAGAAGTACTAGCTATCGTTCCTGCTACAGCACCTAAAGAAAAAATCGATGCGGTATTGGCTGTAGCTGATGATGCGGTAATCATGAAAGTATATAAAAACTTTGATGAAGTACAAGAAACATTGCTTAAACACAACATGGCAGATGATGCGGTTATGATTAGCCGTGTAGGTTTGCCTGATGAGCAAGTATATGTAGGCTTAGACAATATGCCAAAAGATACTAAACTCAACTACTTATCTACAATCCTTGCAAAACGTAAGGACCGTTAACAAACACGTCGTATAACGAGGTAATATATATGAACACAGTACAGATCCCACGTGTTGTCATTGCAGGCACAAACTCTGGTGTAGGTAAAACAACAATCGTAGCGGGCTTATTGGCTGCTTATGCAAATGGTGGACGTACGGTGCAATCCTTTAAAGTAGGCCCGGATTATATTGATCCGGGCTTTCATAAAATTGCATCCGGCCGTGACAGCTATAATTTAGATACGTGGCTTGTGCCACCTCACAAATTGAATCCTTTCTTTGCTACTATGGCGCATGGAGTGGACCTTGCTATTATTGAAGGTGTTATGGGCCTTTATGATGGTGGTCGAGAAGGCGTTAGCTCCACTGCTCAAATTGCTAAGCAATTGAATGCACCGGTGGTGCTTGTTATCGATTGTAAGGCGATGGGGGAAAGTGCAGCTGCCATTGCTAAAGGATTCCGTGACTATGATCCAGAGGTAAATTTTGGCGGTGTTATTCTCAATCGCTTAGGCTCTGCAAACCACGAGCGCATGGTTCGTGAAGGTATGAATAAGATTGGGGTTCCTGTCATTGGTGCTATTTATCGTGATGACCGTATGCACTCTCCAGAACGTCATTTAGGCCTTACACCGGTTACTGAAATCGATCCGACAGAAGCGATTAATACGATTCGTGAAGCTGTAGAAAAAATGGTAAATCTCGATCAATTGTTAGAGATTGCATCTAGTGCACCAATGATTGAGTTACCAGACGTAGTTGACCCTAAATCTGTTGAAAAGCGCCTGAAAATCGGTGTAGCTTATGATGAGGCATTCTCCTTCTATTATCCAGCAAGTTTAGCTGCCTTAGAGGAAAAGGGGGCAGAGCTGGTATACTTTAGTCCTCTTAATGACTTTGAAATTCCTGACGTAGATGGCCTTGTATTTGGTGGTGGTTTTCCTGAAATGTTCTTGTTCCAACTTTCAAGTAATGAGTCCATGAAGGAGTCTATCCGTCAAGCCAATGAAAAGGGGATGCCTATTTATGCAGAATGTGGTGGCCTTATGTACCTATGTGAAAGTATTCGTGACTTTGAAGGAGCCGTGCATAAAACGGTAGGTGTTGTACCGGCTAATTGTATTATGCAGGAAAAATTACAAAAGGTTGGCTATGTAACAGCTACAGCAAAGAGAGATACCTTATTAGGCACCGCTGATACAGCACTTCGTGGTCATGAGTTCCATTTCTCTACTATGGAACCGACTGTAGAGAATTTCTCATGGGCATTCCATTTAGAAGGGGGCAGAAAACCACAGTCCTATGATGGAGGCTATGCTACTGATAATGTATTAGCATCGTATTTACACTTGAACTTTGCTGGTTCTGATGAAGGTGCGCAACATTTTATTGATATATGTGCTAAGTATAAAGCTAAAAGGAGCTAATTATGAGTGAACGAGGCTTAATTTTAGTAAATACTGGTAATGGTAAAGGTAAAACAACCGCAGCATTGGGCGTAGCATTACGTGCTGTTGGTCAAGGCCTTAAGGTTTTAATCTTACAATTTATTAAAAGTGGTAATGGTTATGGTGAATTAGCAGGTCTTGCAAGGTTAGGGGACCAATTAGAAATTCGTTCCATGGGGAAGGGTTTTATTTACTATAAACGAGATGAAGTAGGTGAGGCTGAGCTGGCTCGTCATAAAGAGGCAGCCCAAGAGGCTTGGCATACATTAGTGGAAGAGGTAAATTCAGACCGATGGGATCTAATCATTATGGATGAAATCAATAATGCCATTAATTATGAACTTATTGATATAAATTCTGTAGTAGATATGCTTAAACATAAACCTGAGCGTTTACACGTTATTTTAACGGGCCGTTATGCTAAACCTGAAATCATAGACATTGCTGATACGGTAACAGAAATGAAGGTAGTTAAGCACGCCTATGAGAAAGGTATTAAAGCTGCTAAAGGGATTGAGTTCTAATACGTAGAGCTTGAATATAATTAAATCTAAAAGTTTCGAAAAAGTTCTTGCTAAAAGCATATCGAAAATGTATAATATAGTCATAAGCACAAGGTGCTAATTATTCTTGACATTAAGTATGTATATAACACTAACCAGGAGGTTAACTATGGCTGTACATGATTACATTAAATCTGGCGATTTCGCTACTGAAAAACACGTTCCTGTTATTGAAACTGTTGACACTGTAAAAGCAGGTGAAACTTTCCACGTAAACTTGTCTGTTGGTAAAGATATCGCACATCCTAACACTGTAGAACATCATATTGAATGGATTAAATTGTACTTCGTAGCTGAAGGTACTCAATTGCCATTCGAAGTTGGTGAAATTTCCTTCAACGTACATGGTGATGGTGCAACTGCAAATGAAGGCCCTGTACACGCAGTTTCTGAAGGTACATTAGCAGTTTCCTTGAACAAATCTGGTAAATTGATTGCTGTATCCTACTGCAACATCCACGGCTTGTGGGAATCTGAAAAAGAAATTACAGTTGCTTAATTGACTGAATCAACTAATAAAGACCAGCCTTAGGGCTGGTCTTTTTGTATGTAATTATATATATATATATATTCTCTCATAATACATTAAATGATTTGTCCACATACAAAAGAGTTTTGTTTTTATATAGTGGATTAAATGCCGTACATCCCTTTACAGTGCTATTTGTTTGTGGTAAAGTATATGCATATTGATTTTTAGTAGAATAAGTTAAATGAGGGATTATTGTGGCCTTAATCGTTAAAAAGTTTGGTGGTAGTTCCGTAGCTACACCAGAAAAAATATTTAATATTGTTGATCGCGTCCTTCGTGAGAAGAAAGAAGACGATAAAGTCGTTATAGTTGTATCCGCTATGGGTGATACAACAGATGACTTGGTAGCATTGGCTAAAGAAGTAACATCTAAGCCTTATGGTCGTGAAATGGACCGCTTGTTATCTACAGGTGAGCAAGTAACGATTGCATTGATGGCGATGGCTTTCAACGAACGTGGTCATAAAGCGATGTCCTTAACAGGTGACCAAGCAGGTATTACAAGTACTGATACGTTTAATAAAGGCCGTATTTTAGGCGTTGATCCAAATCGCGTATTTGAAGCTTTGAATGAAGGCAATATCGTAGTTGTTGCAGGTTTCCAAGGTATTACTGAATATGGTGATATGGTTACTTTAGGTCGTGGTGGATCCGATACAACAGCTGTTGCATTGGCAGGTGCTATGAAGGCTGATGTTTGTGAAATATTTACTGATGTTGAAGGCGTTTACTCTACAGATCCTCGCGTTGCAAAAGAGGCTTTCAAATTAGAAGAAGTAACATATGGTGAAATGCTTGAGATGGCACGTCTTGGTGCAGGGGTAATGCAACCTCGCGCCGTTGAAATGGGTTTCCGTTATGGTGTACCTATTCACGTACGTTCAACATTTAGTGATAATACAGGTACTATTATTCGGGAGGATTATACTGTGGAAGCAAATAAACACGTAATTACTGGCGTAGCTGACGATACTAATACTGCAAAAGTAGCCCTTGTAGGCGTTGAAAATAAACCAGGTGTGGCAGCGACTGTATTTAAAGCATTGGCTGAGAAAAATGTAGACGTAGATATGATCGTTCAATCTATACGCGCTGTAGGTGAGCCTAAAACTGACCTTATCTTTACTGTAGCTCTAGATGATGTTGTACTAGCTCGTGACGTATTAGCAGAATTACAAAAAACTGTTGGTATTGAAGCTGTAAATATTGATGAAAAAATGGCAAAGGTTTCTATCATTGGTGCGGGTATGTTAGGTCAACCAGGCGTAGCTGCTCAAATGTTTGATATTTTGAGCCAAGAAGGTATCAATATTGAAATCATTTCTACTTCTGAAATTAGTATTTCTTGCCTTGTTGCAGAAGACCGTGTTAAAGATGCTGTTCGCGTTATTCATAACGGCTTATTGTTAGACCAAAGAGGTTAATTACTTCATGGATAGTCTACGTAGTTTTATGGATGAAATGCTTAATGACCAAGGTCGTAAGGAAGGTTTCATTAGTGATCTACTAGGAAATCTTAAAAATCAACCGATTCCAACATTAGAGCAAGCTCAAACTGGTTATACTACAGTAAGTAATTTACATGGTATTTTTTACGATTATGATAATTCGGAAGTTACTATTTCATACAAAGTAGTTCCAGATATGTACCAACCATATACGTTGAGCTTTGTACAATTCCAAGCAGTGTTAGAAGGTTTATTAACCTTGCGTCGAAATCAAAAGTGGCAAATGCAACATAATAAATAAAATGAACCCCATGGGCGGTAGTGCCTATGGGGTTTTGCGTTTCGATAATTATTCTTAACGTCTATATATAGAGTCGTCAATATGATATAATAAATCGTCAGAAAGAAATTAATTATATTTATATAGAAAGAAGGGACAGCATGGAAATAAATAAGGTTTATTCTGGCTTTCGCCTTGACCGCATTGAGCGCATTGATGAGATCAATGGTACCGCTTATGAAATGAAGCACGAAAAATCTGGTGCTCGTTTAATTTATATCGATTCACCAGATTCTAATAAAGTATTTAATATTGCGTTTAGAACAACACCGCATAACAGTACAGGTGTAGCACATATTATGGAGCACTCTGTTCTATGTGGTTCTCGCAAATTCCCATTAAAAGAGCCTTTTGTTGAACTTGTAAAAGGTTCCTTAAATACGTTCTTAAATGCTATGACATATCCGGATAAAACAATGTATCCTGTAGCCAGCAAGAACGATAAAGACTTCCATAATTTGATGGATGTATATCTTGATGCTGTATTCTACCCACGTGTTCGTGAAGATGCAGAAATCGTAATGCAAGAGGGGTGGCATTATGAACTCGAAAATGCAGATGATGAACTTACCTACAAAGGTGTTGTGTTCAATGAGATGAAAGGTGTTTATTCCTCTCCTGATTCTGTATTGGAACGTCAAATGATGCGTGAACTGTTCCCAGATACTACATATGGTGTTGACTCTGGCGGGGATCCTGATTATATTACAGATTTAACATATGAAGAATTCCAAGAGTTCTATCGTGTTCACTATCATCCATCTAATAGTTATATCTTCTTGTATGGTGATATGAATATTGAAGAGCAATTAGCATTCTTGAATGATGAGTACTTAAGTCATTTTGATGCTATCGATGTTCATACTGAGGTAGCTTTACAAGCTCCATTTACAGAAGGTAAAGTAGTGAACTATCCATATAGCGTAGGCTCTGAGGAACCAACGGAAAACCGCTCATTGCACTCCTTTGCGTATGTATTACCCGATGTAACGCCTGAATATAGCTTGGCTTTTGAAGTGTTGACACATGCTTTATTAACATCTCCTGCGGCGCCTCTTAAACAGGCGTTGGTAAAAGCAGGCATCGGCTCTGACATTAGTGGATACTATTTAGATAGCATTCGTCAACCTATGTGGACAGTACAAGCTACGGGTTCTAATTTAGATAAACAAGCTGATTTGCAACGTATTGTAGAATCTACATTACAAGCGCTATGTGATAAGGGCTTAGATAAAGAATTATTAGAAGCTTCTTTGAATAGTATTGAATTTGCTCTTCGTGAAAGCGACTTTGGTGGAAGACCTATTGGTTTAGCATATATTATCCGTATGATGGATAATTGGCTGTACGATAATGATCCATTAGAGTTATTACACTATGAAGAGGCGTTATCGAATATTCGTAAAGGGTTGGCTGGTACATATTTCGAAGATTTAATTCGTCATTCCATCTTGAATAATAACCATAAAGTTCTTGTATCTATTCATCCTGAACGTGGTCTTCAAGAGCGTAAAGATGCAGAGGTTAAAGAACATTTATCTACTGTAAAAGCTAATATGACACCTGAAGAAATTGACGCAATTGTGGAGCAAACAAAACGTCTTAAAATTCGTCAAGAAACCCCAGATAGTGATGAAGCTCTAGCATCTATTCCGTTGCTCGAGTTATCTGATTTAAATCCTAATATGGAAGCTGTAGAACGCCGTGAAAGTAAAATCGGTAATACTACTGTACATTTTGTACCTACTTTCACAAAGGGTATTAACTATGTGGGCTTGTACTTTAAATTGAACTGCCTTACAGAAGAAGAACTATTCTACGCTGATATTTTGAGTGATATCTTAGGTCGTATTGATACGTCTGAACGTGGTTATGAAGCACTCGCTAAAGATATTAATATGAACTTAGGTGGATTGAGTTCTGATATTACGGCTATTGGTAAAGATGGTAAGCGTGATGAGTTTACGCCTCTTATGATTGTACGTGTGAAAGCATTGCATTCTAAACTACCTGATTTGTGCCGCTTGGTTAATGAAGTCGTGCAAAAGGCGGATTATAGTGATGATAGCCGTTTAACTGAGCTTGTTCAAGAAAGCAAAGCTATTTGGGATAATGAAGCATTCCGCCGTGGTAATTCTATCGTGAGTCAACGTGTTATGGCTCAAGTTTCTGCAGTTGGTAAGTTTAGAGATAATGGCAATTTAGGTTACTATCAAAAAATCAGCGAGCTAGCATCTAATCCGGCGGCTTTGCCATTGTTACCAGAGAAATTAGCTGAAGTAGCTCGTAAAATTTTCCGTGCTAATAATGTAGATATTATGTTTGTTGGTGAAGAAGGCGAATTAGAAGCTTTTGAAAATCTAATGAAACCACTCGTTGAGACTTGGGATACTACCGAATTGAGTAATGATGTATTACAAATCACTCGCCTTTCCGGCAATGATGGTATCGTTACAGCTGGTAAGGTTCAATACGTAGCTCAAGGTGGTAATTTCATCGATCATGGTTTCAAACATGTTGGACCAATGAGCGTGTTAGAAACGATATTACGTTATGAATACCTTTGGATTCGTATTCGTGTTCAAGGTGGTGCATATGGTGCATTTGCTAACTTCTATGATGATGGCAATATGATTTTCTGTAGTTATCGTGATCCTAACTTGTTAGAAACTTTAGATGTATATAAAGAGTTGCCTCAATACCTTCGTGACTTCACATTGACTGATCGTGAAATGCGTAAATATATTATTGGTACTATGAGTTCTTTGGACTTGCCAATGACGCCAGCGTTGCGTGGTCCACGTGCTATGGGTATGTACTTCAGTGGTGCTAAACTAGAGGACAAAGTAGAGTTCCGTAAACAAGTGATTGCATGTAAGCCAGAAGATATAGTTGCACTAGCAAATGTGGTGGAACCTGTATTAAAGGATAATCATATTTGCTCAATGGGTAACGAACAAAAAATTAAAGATGCTGGTAATGTTTTTGATAACATTGTGTCTTTAGGATAAATAATTTTACATCTATACATGATATTACTTTAATTTCTAGTTTGACATATCTTCGAATGTATAAGTGGCATATTCATAATGAATATGCCACTTGTTTTCTGCTATAGGAGAATCCTAATGAAAGGTAGATTTGCGCCTAGCCCAACAGGATATATTCATTTTGGTAACGTGTGGATAGCACTTTTATCATATATCTCCACGCGTCAACAAAAAGGAAAATATGTTGTACGGATGGAGGATATAGACCTTCAACGGTCAAAACGAGAGTTAGGTGAAGCTTTATTAGACGACTTAGAATGGCTTGGTTTTGAATGGGATGAAGGCCCCCGTGTAGGTGGACCTGAAGTATCATATTGGCAAAGTGAAAGACAAACATATTATGCGGACATTTTAGAACAGTTTGCATTAGATAAAATAATTTATCCTTGCTTTTGTAATAGAACGCGATTACAATCTATAGCCTCAGCTCCTCATATAGGTGAATTAGTTCATCGTTATGATGGTAAATGTCGGCATTTGAGTAAAAATGATATAGATGAGTTATATTCTATGAAAGAACCTTCATTACGTTTAGCAATAGATTCCTGTAATCTTGACTTTGATGATCGTTGGCAAGGTACTCAGCATATTCACTTAGACCGTGAATTAGATGATTATGTATTACGTCGTGGTGATGGTATGTATGCTTATAATTTAGCGGTTGTATTAGATGATATAGCAATGGGAATAACAGAAATTATTCGTGGTGATGATTTACTCGATACAACAGGACAGCAATTATATTTGTATAAAATATTACAACAATGTTATCCCCATAATCATATAGAGGTTCCTAAGTATGGTCATGCACCACTCTTGGTAGATATAGATGGACATAGACTGTCTAAGCGTCAAAAAAGTATTACAATCCGAGAACTAAGAGAACAACAATGGTCAGCGTCTAGAATTTTAGGGGAATTAGCTATTGCAGGTGGGCTTGTAGATGGAGCTAGGTATACTCATCGAGAAATAAGCCTTTCTGATTTAATTCATTTAGATCTATCGGTTCCTAGTTTGAGACAAAAAACAATTATCATTAAATGATAATTGTTCAATTGATTTTAGTTATAAAGTGTTTGCTAAAAAAGTATAATTGCTTAACTATAAAATTCGATATATTACATTGACAAAATTCGATATTTATTTATAATAGTATATAAGAGGTGGTCGAAATGACAATTCAACAAGCTTTAGATCAAAAAGT
Organism: Veillonella sp.; assembly: GCA_018367495.1. The sequence continues at coordinate 27,034 of JAGZGB010000015.1, forward strand.
GTGGGCCGTTATTGGAGCCACTCATAAAACCGAAAAGTTCGGCTATAAGATTTATAAATGTCTTAAAGATCACGGATATGAAGTATATCCAGTTAATCCTAATATTGCAGAGATAGACGGAGACAAATGTTACTCTAGCCTTTCTGCACTTCCTGTTGTACCAGCTGTTGTGGATTTTGTTGTACCAGAAGCAGCAGGCTTGGCTGCATTAGATGAATGTAAAGAACTTGGCATTTCTACTGTGTGGTTGCAACCGGGAGCGGATAAACCATCTGTTGTTGAAAAAGCACATGCTTTAAACCTGCATGTCATTCAAGATTGTGTATTAGTTCAATTACCGTAGGAGGGTACAATGAGCGAATTAAAAGAATTAAAAACTGCTGAATATCAAGATTTAGTAAATCAAGGTGGTGTTACTGTTATTGATTTCTGGGCTCCATGGTGCGGTTATTGCGTACGTATGATGCCAATCATCGAAGAAATTGCTAGTGAGCTTGAAGGTAAAGCTAACTTTGTAAAAGTAAATGCTGATGAAGAACCGGAATTAGCACGTAATTTACAAGTTGAAGTATTGCCTACATTTGTTATTTTAAAAGATGGCGAAGTAGTAGATCGTAAAATTGGTTTCTTACCAAAAGGTGATCTTCAAGGTGCTATTGAATCTAAATTCTAATAATCGAAATAAGATGATATGAATAGAGGCAAAAAAACCTCATCAATGTATAGAATATACATTGATGAGGTTTTTTTCATATTTTCTGTAGAAGTGAATAAAAAGTATATTCTAAAAATAAAATAATTTTAAAAATTAAAATTTCATTTTATGAAATAGCATTATATAAAAAGTTTAGTAAATATGCGTATTTTTAATGGATTAGATATGAGTAAAAAATGAAGCATAAGTTTAACTTATTAATTTTTTTATGGAATTTTAAAATAATATGTGGTAATATTATGTTAAATATTGTGAATGTTTAGTGAAATGAGTGCAATATTTGATTTATTTCTTCAATGTGGGGTGAGAGCCACAAATGTTGGGAGGGAACTTAATATGAATAAGGTATTCAAAGTTGTATGGAGTGCAACCAAGCACGCTTATGTCGTAACGTCTGAGTTGGCTAAATCGCATCAAAAATCTGCAACTACAATTGTAGCAGCAGTGATTTTGGCGGCTAGCTTTTCTGGAGGTATTGCTAATGCATCCAGCCCTGAGGATTGGGCTAGAGCTGATCTTATTGGTAGCCAAAGATGGTTGACACCAGATCAAAATGCATGGGGGAATAATCAAGATCAACATCAAGTAGATCCACAACAATTAGATCAACAGCAACAACAATGGCAACAAGTGCCACAACAACAGCAACAACAAGTGCCACAACAATGGCAACAGCAAGAGCCTAAAAAAGGTGGTTCTAATGGGAACACTGTAATTAACAACTACTATACAGTTGTAACTACTGATGTTAAGAATGTTAAGAAAAATGCAAATAATATTAATATTCTTAACCAAAAGGTAGAAAAGAATATTTCTAATATTACAAATATTAATAAAAACGTTGAGAGTGTAAAAACTGACATTACGAATATCAATGCTAAAGTTAATCAAAATAGCAAAGATATTGAGGGATTAAAAGGCAAAGTCGGCACTCAAATCACTAATATTAACAATAATATTGATGCTAAATTTACTAAAATTAACAACGATATTGATGTAAAAATCGATAATAAAATTACCAATATTACAAATAATGTTGTTAATAAGGTAAATACTAACATTGATGCAAGTGTAAAAAAACACATTGAAGCTAATAATACTAATATTATTAACCAAGTAAATCAAAATGTTAAAAATGAAATCAATAATAATAACACTACAATTCTTGCTCAAGTAGATAAAAAAATTGAAAATAATAACACTACTATTATCAACAATATGAACAAAGATGTAGATGTTAAGGTTAATGATATTAAAACAAATATCAATAATGTAGATGTTAAAGTTAATGATAATAGAAAAGCTATTAATAACTTAACTGTTAATGTTAACAATAATAGCAAAGCTATTACTGATTTGACTGCTAAAGTTGAAAATAACACACAAAATATTGATGCTAATAATACTTTCATTATGGAAAACCGTAAATTTATCGGTGATAACAAACAAGCTATCAACGAGAATAAAAAAGCCATTGATGACTTAAATGGTAAAGTTGGCACAACAATTAATAATATTAACACAACTATTGATAATAAAATTAGTGAAAATAACACTAAGATTATCAACGAAGTTAATAAGAATGTAGATGTTAAAATCAACGATAGCAAAACAAATATCATTAATGAAGTTAACAAAAACATTAATTCTTCAATTGAAGCTAACAACACAACTATTATTAATCAAGTAAATACTAATGTTGATAATAAAATCAATGCTGTTAAAGCTGATATTACTAAAATTAATAATTCTGTAACTGATTTAAGTGCTAAAGTAGATGCTAATACAACAAACATCACTAATAACACAGCAAATATTAATAAAAATACAACTGCAATTACTGAATTAAATACTACTGTTAATAATAATCATACTGCTTTGATGAATCGTTTTAACTATCTTGGCCAGGCTTTGGGCGATCATGAAGGTCGTATGCAACAACTTGAACAAGATAATAAAACAATTAAAACTGATGTAGCTAATACTCAAAATCAAGTTAATATCAATACTAAAGATATTGCTGATTTGAAAGGTAAAGTTGGTCAAAATATCGGTAATGTTCAAGTAGATATTAAAGATATTAAAAACAATATTGCTAATATCAATACTAAAGTTGAAGCTAATACAGTAGCTATTAACAAAGTTGATGTAAAAGTTGACGGTGTTAAAGGTGATTTAAATGGCCTTAAAGACCGTGTAGATCGTCATGATCAACGTTTAGATTTCTTGCAAGATAATATTGCAGATAACTCTACACGTATTTCCGTTGTTGAAGACAGTGTGAAAGCTAATACTACAAATATTGTAGATAATAGCAAACGCATTGATGCAAATTCCACTCGAATTTCCAACAATGAAAAAGCAATTAATGACCTAAAAGGTCATGTTGGCACACAAATCACAAATATCGAAAATACAATTACTAATAAGATCAATGAAAACAATACAGTAATTAATAAATCTATCGATAATAAGATTGAGGTTAACAATACTGCTATTCTTAATAAAGTAGATAATAATATTGATGCTAAAATCAATGATAATAACACAACAATCATTAATAAAGTCGACAAAAATATCGATGTAAAAATTAATGAAAACAATAACCAAATTAATCAAAAAATTAATGCGGTAAATGTTAAAGTTGATGGTGTTAAAGGTGACTTGAATGGTCTTAAAGATCGCGTAGATCGTCATGACCAACGTTTAGATTACTTACAAGACAATATTGTAGATAATTCTACACGTATCACAGCAGTAGAAGATGGCGTAAAAGCTAATGCTAAAGACATCAATGTAGTTGGTACTATTGCTACGGAAAACCGTCAATTTATCGGTAATAATAAAGCTGCTATTGATAAAAATACAAAAGCTATTGATGCTTTAAAAGGTCAAGTTGGCACTACAATTAAAAATATTGAAACTACTATTAATAATAAGATTACAGAAAATAATGTAACTATTAATAAAAATATCGATACTAAGATTGAAGCTAACAATACTGTTATCAATCAAAATATTGATAATAAAATCAACAGCAATAATACAACAATCATTAATAAAGTAGATCAAAACATTGATGCTAAAATCAATGAAAATAACAAACAAATCAACAATACAATCAACACTAAGATTAGTGATGTAAATGTTAAGATTGATGGCGTTAAAGGTGACTTGAACGGTCTTAAAGGTGATTTAGATGGCCTTAAAGGTCGTGTGGATCGTCATGATCAACGTTTAGACTACTTGCAAGATAACATTGCTGATAACTCCACACGTATCTCTGTAGTTGAAGATGGTGTGAAAGTTAATGCAAAAGCTATCGATGAG
>JAGZGB010000146.1 GCA_018367495.1 Veillonella sp.
CCTGCTGCGCGGTGGATTAAGGAACAGTATCCTGATGCTAAGTTGCATTGGATTGTAACGCCTAGTATGGTAGAGCTCCTGCAGGGCAATCCCTATGTAGATAAAATAATTCCCTGGGAACGGGATGAATACGAGGCACATTCTAAAAAACTACATATTCCTACAATGTGGCACATGTGGTGGGATCTTAAGGCCAAATTAGAGCCTTATAAATTTGATGTAGCCGTTGATGTGCAAGGGCGACTCATAACAGGGCTGGTACTATTAGCTTCAGGAGCCCCCATTAGACTTGGCCTTGGTGGCACAAAAGAGTTGAATTGGCTGTTTACTAACTATAAAACGAAGCCTAGTACAGAACACGTGATTAAACGCTATGTAGAGGTTGCTCAGTTGTTAACAAAGGCTATTACTGAACATGCAAATTTAGATACATCGCTTAACATTGATAAATACGGTATTGAGAGCAGTTGTTTACTAAATGAATCTAATGCTAATACGCTATACCACATGGATTTTCAGGTGCCAACAAATTTACATAGTTGGGCAGAAAATCAATGGAAGTCGATTGATAATGACGTTTCTTTACATCGAGGCGTGGTAGAAACTCCGCTACGCATTGGGCTGGTATTAGGTACCTCTTGGGCAACGAAAGAGTGGCCTCAGGAAAAATGGTATTCTCTCATTAAATCCCTTCAATATAGAGCGAAATTTGTTTGTTTAGGTGGCCCTAAAGAGGCTGCTCAATACAAACCCTTGCTGGACTCTTTGACAGATGAGAGTATTGATAAAATTGTTCTGAATATGTTAGGGAAAACGACACTTCAAGAATTAGGGGCTTTAATTGAAAGTTGTGATGTAGTAGTTACTGCAGATACGGGAGCTCTGCATATTGCGTTAGCTTTAAATAAGCCTGTAGTAGCACTCTTTGGCCCTACGGACCCTAAATTATGGGGCCCTCTGACGGGGACCTTTAAGGTGCTCGTAAATGACGAATTAGATTGCTTGGGGTGTCGAAAACGACGTTGTCCTAAGCCAGATCAATATTGTATGTCTGGTATTGATCCAGTACGCGTAAAGAAAGCAATTTTTGAACTGATAGGAGATACACATGGCAAAGTTTAAAATTCAAAAAGGTTTATCCGATGCGGATATGATGAAAAATTTTAAGGATACAGAAAATTTCGAAGATACTATGCTCAATATGGAGCGAGATGCTAAGAAACCAGTAGTTCATCAAAGTCCAAAGCAAAAAGAAGATGCTTTTTACCGTGAGTTCTTAACTGAAAAAGTAGAGACTATGATTGGTAAAATACTCCTTGATATCAAGATGGAGTATTTTAAAGAAGGGGAAGGGGCTTTCTCTATTCAGGTAAAACGGGAAGGTAAAAATATTGTCCTTGAAACTGCGCCTAAAAAGGTTAAGCCTGAGAAGTAAGCCGTATAATGGAGACTATCAAATTTTAAAGATTAGGTCAGAACCTGTCCGTAAATGGGCAGGTTCTTTTGCATGTTTATGCATTTAAAAATATCGGCTTAGTTATTAATAAAATTGATGAGCTTATAAACATACCGACGTTTATCGAATTACTACATTTATAAATACCGATATATTTTGAAAAGTATTTAATAATAACCAAAAATTATTACGATATAATTTTTAGTTTCTCATTAAAATGAGCAATTACAAAAAAATTAATTTGATTAAACATACATGCTAAACTCTAGTTTCTCTGCAGTTTTTTGTGATATTCATCACGAAAAAATCATCTTTGAATACATGAGATTATGAGTAAATAGCATAATGTGGTTGTTGACAAAGAATTTTATAAGTAGTCTAATATAAGTATGTATTACGATTTTAGCGCGTTTGGCTAGTGTGAGCAGACATCGAAAAAATCGTAAAAAAAATAGGTATGAGATAGTTGTTTAATGAGTGTATAAAGTTACATACACAGACTATTTCGATTTGGAGGATTAACATGGCTAAAAAATTAAGAATTTGCGAAACCGTTCTTCGTGACGGTCATCAATCTATTTTGGCAACACGTATGCGCTACGAACAAATGGAACCAGTGCTCGGCCTTTTAGATGATATTGGTTATGAAGCTCTTGAATGTTGGGGCGGCGCTACTTATGACAGCTGTCTTCGTTTCTTGAATGAAGATCCATGGGAACGCCTTCGCAAATTGAAAGCTAATTTGAAAAATACCCCATTGCAAATGTTGCTTCGCGGTCAAAATTTGTTGGGCTATAAACACTACTCCGACGACGTAGTAGAAGCATTCTGTAATGCGGCTGTAAAAAATGGTATCGACCGTATCCGTATTTTCGACGCATTGAATGACCCACGCAATATGGAAGCTGCTATTAAGTACTCCAAAAAAGCTGGTGCACACGTTCAATCCG
>JAGZGB010000147.1 GCA_018367495.1 Veillonella sp.
TTAGCACCTGGAGACACAATCATCGTTGATGGCTTAACTAAGGTTAAAAACGGTGCGAAGGTTAATGCTAAATTGCTTTCAAAAGAACAATTAAAAGCAACAAAATAGAAGGGGGCTAGATCGTGTCGAAATTCTTTATTAATCGACCTATCTTTGCCATTGTAATAGCCATTGTTATTACCTTGGTAGGTCTCATTTCTATGATGAACCTTCCGATAGCTCGATATCCACAAATTTCTCCACCTACAGTTCGTGTAAACACTGCCTATACAGGTGCAACGGCTCAAGTTGTTAATGATACGGTAGCCAGTGTTATTGAAACACAAATCGTAGGCGTACAAGATATGGACTATATGACATCTAGTAGCTCTAGTAATGGTAGCTACTCTTTGACTGTTCAGTTCAATCAAGGCACAGATGCCGATATGGATACGGTTAATACACAAAACCGTGTACAAGCAGCACTTGCTCAATTACCTGCAGAGGTACAAGCGGTTGGTGTTACAACTACTAAATCTTCTGGTGATATGGCTATGGTATTCTCCTTGAACTCACCTGATGGTACTTATGATTCTACATTCTTAAAGAACTATGGTACCAACTATATGATGGATGCTATTAAAGCCATTAAGGGTGTCGGTTCTGTACAAGAGTTCGGTTCCGACTATGCTATGCGCATTTGGTTAGATCCAGCGAAGATGCAAAATCTTGGTGTTACCATTTCTGAAGTAACAGCAGCTATTAAGGGACAAAACTTACAGGCTGCGGCAGGTACAGTTGGTCAAAATCCTACTAATGGGGAACAAGCATTTCAATATCCTATCAAAATTGAAGGTCGTCTTGTAACACCTGAACAATTTGGTAACATTGCTATTAAAAGCTCTAATGGCAAGGTATTGCATCTAAAAGATGTTGCTCGCATTCAAATTGGTGCTAAAGGGTATGACTTTATTGCTAAGTCTGCTCATAAAGAGGTAGCAGGTTTTGCTATTTCCTTACAAAATGATGCGAATGCATTAGAAACTATTGCGAATGTTAAGAAGGTACTAGATGAACAATCTAAATCTTTCCCACCAGATATGCAATATAACGTAGTTGTAGATAATACTAAATTCGTAAGTGCTTCCATTAATGAGGTAGAGCATACATTTGTAGAAGCATTATTACTCGTTCTTATCGTAGTATATGTGTTCCTACAATCTTGGAGATCTACAATCATTCCTATGATTGCCGTACCAGTATCCTTGCTCGGTACATTTGGGGCTTTCGTATTACTTGATTTCTCTATCAATACGTTAACATTATTTGCCATGGTATTGGCTATCGGCCTCGTAGTAGACGATGCTATCGTAGTAGTAGAGGCAGTAGAGTATGAATTAAAATATAATGGCTTACCTCCAAAAGAGGCAGCTATTAGAGCGATGGAAAATGTACAAGGTCCTGTAATTGGTATCGCCTTTGTATTGGTAGCGGTATTCGTACCAGTTGCTTTCATGGGGGGGATGACAGGTATTCTTTACAAACAGTTTGCATTAACAATCGCTGTATCTGTTGTTATTTCTGCGATTATCGCCCTTGTATTAACACCAGCATTATGTGCTACGATGTTAAAACCTCACACGCCAAAAGAACGCGAAGACTGGTTACATCGTCAGTTAAACAAATTCAATGCAGGCCTAGAACGTTTCAGCAATTGGTATGGTATCCAATTGGCTCGTTTAAGTCATCGTTTGAGCTTAACCGTTATTGCATTGTTAATCTTTGCGGGCGGGACAGGCTTAGTATTCCACTTCTTGCCTACATCCTTTGTACCAGCAGAGGATAGCGGTTATTATATGATTGCCGTTAATGAACCGCCAGGTGCTACATCTGAGCGTACGATGGCAACACTTGAAAAAATTGCTTCCTTCTTAGAAGGCAAAAATGATCCAGAAAAACCTAAAGATGAGCAATTATTCCAAGAGGTATTTACAGTAGCTGGCTTTGACCTCTTAGGGAACGGTCAAAAATCTAGTGCAGGTGTAATCTTTGCTACTATGTCTGACTGGAAGTATCGTACTACACAAGCTACATCTATTAATGCAATGGTTGGTCAAACCTTTGGTTTTGCTGCTCAAGGCGTACCAGAAGCAACTGTAGTTGCTTTGAATCCACCATCTATTCCTGGTTTAGGTGCTACTGGTGGTTTCAGTATGTATATCATTAATAAAGCTGGTGACAGCCCACAAGTTATGGCGGAACGTGCTAATGAATTCTTAGCAGAAGCTCGTAAGAGTCCAGCAATTCAATCTATTTACACTACATTTGATACATCTACACCATCCTTACAATTTGATGTGAATCGTGAAAAAGCGGCTCAAGATGGTGTGGCATTAGCTGATATCTTTACTACATTGCAAGGT
>JAGZGB010000148.1 GCA_018367495.1 Veillonella sp.
GCCGATGCAGGGACAATGCAGTTAAATGATATTTCTGTAGACCTCCATAAAGCGTCTAACAAGGAAATCTTAAACGCACGCCGTAACACATCCATGGTGTTCCAATCTTATAACTTGTTCTCTAATAAGACCGTTATTGAAAATATTATGGAAGGCCTTGTAACGGTTAAGAAGATGAAGAAATCTCAAGCCCGTGAAATCGCACAACGCTTCCTCAAGGAAGTAGGCATGGAAGGCTATGATGATTACTATCCGGTACAACTTTCCGGTGGTCAACAACAACGTATTGGCATCGCTCGTGCCCTTGCGATGGACCCAGAGGTTATCCTCTTTGACGAACCTACATCAGCCCTCGATCCAGAGCTCGTAGGTGAAGTATTAGCTGTTATACGCAAGATTGCGAAAGAGCTCAAGGTTACGATGATTATCGTAACTCACGAAATTGGCTTTGCCAAAGAAGTGGCTGACCAAGTCGTATTTATGGAAGGCGGCGTCATCGTAGAACAAGGGGATCCTAAGGTTGTCCTTGAACATCCAACAGAAGAACGAACACGCAAATTCTTGAGCCGTTACCTTACACTAGATAGCGAACAGCCACTAGATAGTGCAGCTTTATAAATAGTACTGCTCTATAAAAATACTGCTCTATAAATAATGCAGAGCATAATAATGCGTGCTATCCTAGTAATATAGAAATTCATGGCGACCTAATATTTTTAGAATTAGGTCGCTTTAAACGAGGTACATATGAAAGAATTTAGACAATTAACCGTAGATGATGCGGCTGAATATCACGAGGTGTTAATTGCAGGATATGCGGAGAATAAGAACTACCCTATATCCTTCGATGCTATTAACTTTAGCCCAGAAGAATCTCGGGTGTGGATCTTAAAATATCCTGTATTTGGTCTCTACGTAGATGGTTCCTTAGTATGCTCTATTTCATTCCGCATGCCTTGGATTCCCAAAGCTACGCCAGACGTATATCCGCACATTGCACACTTTGTGACAGCCCCTGAACATAAGGGAAAGGGCTATGCTCGTGAAGTTTTAACTGAAGCAGAAAATCTACTGCGCAATGTATATAAAACACCAGCCGTAACACTAGGTACTGCTGCAGAACACCCATGGCTTGCCAAAATGTATGAAGGCTTTGGCTTTAAAGAATATAAACGGAAACAACTACCTGGAAAGGTACATACGACCATATTCTTTAAGAAAACACTGTAATAAGAACTCTAATTTTAAAGTCCTACCATACAAATAGCGACTAGTTAAGATAATCAACTAGTCGCTATTTTATTTTTACATATAGTTACGTTATAATAAATGAAATTGTTTTTGTCTGTGGAGTGTGAATAGTATGTATGAAATCGTAAATGAACCAAATTTAACAATAGCTTTTGATATGGATGTAGAGTTATCTGAATTTGGTGTGTTTGGCGTATATATTAAACGAGGCTATAATATCTGTTCTGGCTATATTGATCCTAGCGATTGGTCCGGAATTCGTAAAGGCTATCAAGAATTAGTCGATTTGTATGAGAAGTGTAAAGGCAAAGCAACCTTTACCCATGTATTAACTGGAGAAGGGGATACCTTAACATTCTCGTTAGATCAAAAGGGTGCATTGGCGATAGATGTTACTATCTGTACTACTTATAATTACAAATGTAATATGACAATTGAAAGTTTAGATCAAACATATTTGCCAAAGTTTATTGAGTTTTTCAAAGAATTTTTGGAACGAGAGCCAAAATAAAAAGAGTCGCATCAAAGGATGCGACTCTTTTTTGTACCCAGTTTCTATTTACAATTATTTTGTAACAACTTTAAGATCTACAGGGATTTTAGCTTCTACAGCTTCGCCTTTGATAACTTTTTGAGCTGTATCAATAGCGATTTTACCCATTTGGTCCGGTTGTTGCGCAATTGTTGCAGCCAATGTGCCGTCTTTAACAGCTTTGTCTGCATCAGCAGTACCGTCAAAGCCTACGATGAAGATTGTTTTGCCTGCGGATTTAGCTGCTTGGATAGCGCCTAATGCCATTTCGTCGTTATGAGCGAAGATAGCTTGTACATCAGGGTTAGCTTGCAAAATGTTTGTTGCTACGTTTAAACCTTTTGTACGGTCAAAGTCAGCACTTTGTTTTGCTACTACTGTTAAGTCTTTGTCAGCTACGTTGTGGAAACCTTGGCCGCGTTCACGTGTGGCGGAAGCACCAGGGATACCTTCGATTTCTGCAACTTTTGCAGCTTTGCCTACTTTTTCAGCGATAAGTTGAGCGGCCATTTCGCCGCCTTTTACGTTATCGGAAGCGATGTGAGCTACTACTTTGCCTTTATCAGCAGAGCGGTCAACAGTGATTACAGGAATGTTTTTAGCA
>JAGZGB010000149.1 GCA_018367495.1 Veillonella sp.
AAATCGCCATCGTACATATCCTCTAACAAATGAGCTACAACTTCTGTATCAGTTTCAGATTTGAAATGGTACCCTTTTGCAATAAGCTCTTCTTTTAAAGGCATGTAGTTTTCAATAATGCCGTTGTGTACAACAGCAAATTTACCATCTTCAGATGCATGAGGGTGGGCGTTCATGTCGGATGGACGACCGTGTGTAGCCCAACGTGTATGACCAATGCCTACAGTTCCTTCATTAGGATCTGCTTTCACAACTGCCTCAAGATTAGCAAGACGGCCAACCTTCTTTTGAATTTTAATAACATTTTCAGGGCCGATAACAGCAATACCTGCAGAGTCATAACCACGGTATTCTAACTTTGCCATACCGTCCAACAAGAAATCAGATGCTTGATTAAAGCCAATGTATCCTACGATACCGCACATACGTATATCCTCCTATAACTGGGGGTATTTCTAGCCCCAGCAAAAACTAAGGCTAACTAATTAATATTCTAGATTAATATTCTATTTAATGTATTAAATATTAGTTCAATACAATTCATTCAGATATACTTTGTCCCCATCGTTACCGATGGGCTTTTTAATACCTGTTACGACATGAATATGCCGGAAGAGCATCCGCTGATGACTCGATCACTCTTCACCTCGTCTACCCTAACGACTGCCTTCGCGGGTACTTGCGCTATTCGCCTTTACGAATTTGGAATTCCTTTCTATGATATACGGCAGAATCAGTACAAAATAAAATATGTACTGAGGTATATTATACTAGAAAAATCGATAAAAAGTAAACCACCACAGATAAGTCAAAAGGAATAAAAAAGATTGTTTCTATGCTTCACATCCTTTTCATTGTAAGAAATTATACTTCTATCATTCTAAATTTTACGCAATTAGATTTTGTTGTATTTTCAAAATGTATGTATATAATTTGGGAGATATTAATCATGAATAAAACAACTATAAAGAAACAACATAAAACTAAAAAGAATAGCTTATCATATAGAAAATTACGTCGTTGGGTGTTACCTGCAGTCCTTGGTGCCGCTTTATCGACATTAGCAGTTATCCCAACATTAGCTGCAGAGACTCAAACTAATACCAACGTAGCAGTTGTAACCACAACAGAACAAACTAAAACAGTACCATCTGCACAAGGAAGCACACCTCCAACCGGTGCACCTCACGGCAAACCACCTGCCGGTCATGTCCCTACAGGCACGTCTAACCAAATACCTCCAAATGGGAATCCTCCTTCTGGCACTCCTAACGGTATGCCTCCAACAGCTATGCAGAATGGAGCCCCTAATGGAATGGCACCACAAGTTGAAGTAGATCCTAGTACTTTTAAAGGCACAACTATCGCTACAGAAAACAAATCCATTGCTCACGAATCGATGACAAACACAACGGCCGATCAGAATGCTTTCATCGGTAAAAATAAAGCGGTAATTGATATTGAAAATAGCGTTTTCGATAAAACAGGCGACACTACAAGCGATGACAACAGCAATTTCCGTGGTCAAAATGCAGTAGTCCTCGGTATCGAGGGGAGCCAAATCAATATTAAAGGCAGTAATATTACATCTAACTCTAAAGGCTCTAACGCAGTCTTTGCCACTGGTGAAGGTTCTGTTATCAACGTAGAAAATACTAATATTCACACCAAAAGCGATTCCTCTCGTGGTTTAGATGCTACTTACAAAGGTACGGTAAATGGCAAAAACCTAACTATCACCACTGAAGGGGCTCACTCTGCTACACTTGCTACAGATCGCGGAGAAGGCACTATCACCACAGAAGCAGCCAAACTTACGACATCTGGCGAAGGCAGTCCTGTTATCTACTCCACGGGTAATATTATAGTGAACAATGTCAACGGCATAGCGAATAACAGTGAAATTGGCGTCGTAGAAGGTAAAAATTCTATTACCCTTACGAACTCCAATGTAACAGGCTACAAAGATAATGGTTTCATGCTATATCAAAGCTTCTCTGGTGATGCTGAAAACGGTATTGCTCGCCTGAAAGCAGAGAATAATACACTTACAACTCACGCTACAGGTGCGTTCCTCTATGTAAACAACACTACTGCTGAAGTAGACCTTTCTAACAATGCCATCTCTATGCCGAACACTTCTACCTTAGTGAAAGCAGCTGCCGACTCCCGTTGGGGAAAAACTGGTGAGAACGGCGGTCATCTTACACTCCGCACATCTAACCAAGAACTAAGTGGTAATATTATGGCTGATTCAATCAGTACCATCGCTCTAGACATGACAAATGGATCTAGTCTTGTAGGTGCTGTAAACACAGACAACACGGCTAAAGAAGTAACTGTGAAACTCAGCAAAGACTCCAAT
>JAGZGB010000016.1 GCA_018367495.1 Veillonella sp.
AGGTGCATCTGATTCGAGATCATCTGGCAAAAATACTTCGATACCTTCATCTTTACAAATATGTGCAGCCATTTTTAGAACTGCCATAATATTGCTTTTTCCCATATTAGGGAAGAATCCGATACGCATAGCAATCTCCTATAAAGAATGAGCTTCTGCAACCACTGTATCTATTAAAATATCGTCAATGGTTAAAGCCCCTTCTTCGTACTTTTTAAAATAACCTAAAAACTCAATATTACCTTCCATACCTTTAATTGGTGAAAAAGTTAAGCCGTGTACATACAATCCACAATCATAAGCAACATGTAAGATACGATGTAAAACTTCTTTATGGATTTCCGAATCTCTAACAATACCACCTTTACCAACATTTTCTTTACCAGCTTCAAATTGTGGCTTAATCAAAGCTACAAGCACACCTGAATCTTTCAATAACATGGTAGCTACTGGTAATACTTTATCTAAAGAAATGAAAGCAACATCTATAGAAATAAAATCTGCGAGTTCTCCTAATTGCTCAGGTGTTACGGTCCGGATATTTTGTTTTTCCATGTTGATAACACGTGGATCTTGGCGTAACTTCCAGGCGAGTTGGTTATAACCTACATCGATGGCGAATACTTTAGCAGCGCCATTTTGCAAGGCACAATCTGTAAAACCACCTGTGCTGGCGCCGATATCAACCATAACGGCATCTTGTAAATCGATAGGATACGTTTGAATAGCTTTTTCTAACTTTAGCCCACCACGGCTAACATAAGGTAAAGTGTTGCCCTTTACTACGATATTAGCCTCTACAGGAATTTTGGTTCCCGCTTTATCAATACGTGTTGTATCCATAAAGATTTGGCCAGCCATTATTGCTGCCTTTGCTTTTTCTCTACTTTCAAAAAGTCCTCGATTAACGAGAAGTATGTCTAAACGTTCTTTACTGCTCATATCACACCATTATAAATATAATAAAATTGAATACCTGCTACTAAAATACCGAGAATTAATCCTCCAAATACCTCTATTGGTGTATGTCCTAATAACTCTTTTAAGGCCTCTTTACGAGTAATGACAACTGGTATGTTTTTCTTTGTAAAATAGTCTACAATTTGATTTAGAATTTGAGCTTGTCGACCGGCTTCTAAACGCACGCCAGAGGCATCATACATGACTACAATTGAGAATACAAAGGATAGAATAAAGAGATCAGATACCCCATTTTTAAGATATATGGCTGTAGTTGTAGCGATTACAAAGGATGTATGAGAACTAGGAAATCCTCCCGAACCTACAAGGCGTTCAGGACGGAATTTCCCATATCGAACTAGTTGCCATACGAATTTGATAGCTTGAGCAGTAAACCACCCCCAAAATGCGGCTTGCGCTATGTAATTGTGTGCTATTTGTGGTAATATATCAATCATTATTTATACCTTCTACAGGTAATATAAATTAATTAGTACGTTCTAAAAGATAATCAATTAAAGCCGATAATATAGATGTATCATAAGAAATAGAGTCTAATGCATCATGAGCTTGTTGTCCTACTAAAGTGGCTTGATTTTTAGCACTCTCTAAACCTAGTAAGGATACGTAGGTAGATTTATGTTGGCGAATATCACTACCAGGAGTCTTTCCTAATTCTTCAATTGTTCCAGTTACATCTAAAATATCATCAATGATTTGGAATAACAATCCTAAACAATTAGAATACTTCATGAGTGCTGATGTAGTTGCACTATTTGCACTACCTAGAATCAAACCAAGTTTTACAGAGGCATTAAATAATGCACCTGTTTTTCCACTGTGTAAAACTTTTAACTCTTCTAGTGGGATATGGTTATCTTCACTGAGCATATCAAAGGCTTGACCACCGACCATACCTTCAGGGCCTGCTGCAGCAGCTACGCATTGAATAGCATCTATTTTTTGTTGAGGCGTAGCAGTTTTATTCTCAGTCATTAACTGAAAAGCATAGGTTAATAAACCATCACCGGCTAGAATGGCCATACCTTCACCATATACTTTATGATTAGTTAAATTACCGCGACGATAATCATCATTGTCCATAGCTGGTAAATCATCATGTACTAATGAATAGGTATGAATACACTCCATAGCACATAGAAATTCTTTATAATCGGCAGGATTTTTATGAAGCATTTCTAGTACAGCTTTTGACAAGATAGGTCGAATTCGTTTACCACCCTGCATTAAGCTATAATTCATGGATTCATATAGTGGTTTAAATTCTTGATTAGGGCTTGTTAATACTTGACTTAACAATTGTTCAATAGTTTGCTTGCTAGACGCTAAATAGTCTTTGAACATAGAATCTCCTTATTCACTGATGCGTACTTCTTCAATAATTTGTTGTACTTCACCTTCAACAGAATCAAGCATTTCTGCACATTCTTTTACTAACGTTAAGCCCTTCTTATATTGAGTTAAGAGTTCAGAGATGGTTAAATCACCATCGTCTAATTGCTTAACAATATCTTCTAAGGCTTTGTATTTTTTTTCATAACTTTTTAGTGATGCGGCCATCTTTGTGTATCTCCTTTACCGTAGCATTCACATAACCATCTGCAAATGTGACTTGTATATCATCATCAGGATTTAATTGGACAACTGAAGTGATAGGCTTATCGTTATGTTCAACCTTTGCAAATCCTTTTACCATCATTTGTAATGGATTAAGAGATTCTAATTGTTGAGCTAATAAAGCTAAACTATGTTTCTCTGTATTGCATCGTTCTTTTGTAGCATTAGTTAATGATTGTGAAAGCTCTTGTAAATGTGTTTTCTCTTTATGCAAAAATTGTAGAGCTGGAATACCCAATTTACGGTTAAAGAGCAATGTTAAATCTGTACGTTTTTGCTGTAATGTATAACGTATGAATTCGTGTAGATACTCTTCCTTTTCTGTCAACTGTTCCTGTAATGTAGTGATAGGTAGTACTGTCATTTCTGCAGCATGACTTGGAGTTGCACCTCGTGCATCTGCTACGTAATCACATAAGGTATAATCCGTTTCATGACCTACTGCTGAAATAACTGGCGTATTAGCATTATAAATTGCCTCTACCACAGATCTATCATTGAAACACCATAAATCCTCCATAGATCCACCACCACGACCAACGATGATAAAATCTATCTCTGGATCAGCATCAGCAGCAGCTATACCCTTAGCTATAATTGGTCCAGCTGTATTACCTTGTACAGGAACAGAGAATAATTTAAATTGGACTAACGGATTGCGTCTCTCACTGACATGTAAAATATCATGTAACACGGCGCCAGACTGTGAAGTAACAATACCAATACAACTTGCCATGTACGGTAAACTTTGTTTATGGCTATCATCAAAGTATCCTAGGGCCGTTAACTCACGCTTTAAAGTGTCAAATTCAAGCTGTAATGGGCTTTTAGAACCGATTTGAATATCTGATGCAATAAGATTTAAACGACCCATTTTATTATAAAAGTTAACAGATGCTTTTACAGTGACTAATAAACCATTTTGGATAGCATTAGCTAGGCCCTTTTGCATTACAGTACTAGACCACATCGTAACATCGATAGCGGATTCTTCATCTTTTAAGGAAAAATACATATGACCGCTACTATGACGCTTAGCATTAATAATGGTACCACTAACATAAACATTCTTAAGTAGATACTCACGGTCCAAGGTGCGCTTTATAAGATTATTTAATTGTGTAATGGTTAATACATTCACGATTATCCTCTAGTTTCTTGTAAAAATGCAGTGCCAAAAGCATTACCAGTGGCATTATCAACAGAAAATTGTGGTTGTGCCACATATAATGTAAGATGATTGCGTTTACAATAATGTTCCATACGGTAACGAAGTATACTATTACTCATTACACCGCCTACAGCAATTAATGTACGAACAGGTTTATATTTTAAATGATAACTAATCATTTTATCTAATGCATTGCCTATAGAAGTGAATACAGCTCTTGCCAAATTAGACTTTTCTATATCATTTATAGAGTCACTAATACGTCGCATAGCTGCACTACATGGGCCTGCAAAGCTTATCCAACCTTCTTTTACAGAAGATGGTAATGGTTCATATTCTGTAGTTTGTAAAGCTAATGACTCAAGATGCTTTCCTGCAGGAAATGGCAAACCCATTGCAACACCAATACGATCTACATATTGACCGCCTTGTAAATCCTTAGAGCCGCCAATAATGTGAGACTCAAATATTCCTTCTCCTTTATAATGACAATATACGAGCTCCGTAGTACCACCTGATAAATGAAGTGCTAAAAATGGATCTTTAGGAATTGTTTTTAGTTCTCGAAGGGCAGCTAAAATATGATTTTCTTGATGTGCAAAAACTTGTAAAGGTACATTCATCATATGACTTAGAGATTGACCATATCCTAGCCCTACCATAAAGGCTGGCATATAGGAATTTTCCTCACGTCTAGGAAAACCACTAACACCGATACCACTAATTGGTAGTTGTGGCAATTCAGATATCAACTTAGGCAATGCCTTTGTATGTTGAAAGACCATATTTGATTGTTGTAGTCCTCGCTCACCCTGTTTGACCTCTAATATTTTGCGGGCTTCTCCAACTATTTGAAAGTCGCTATCTATAATGGCACAACTTGTAGTGTAGCAACTAGTATCAATGCCTAAGTAATATCGTTTCATTATTTACTCTTATTATATGCATCTAGAATTGCGTTGATTAATTTATAGGAAGAATCAGAACCAAAATCCTTAGCTAATTGAATAGCTTCATTAATAGCTATAGATGGTTCTAAAGGCTCATCTTCATTTGTCATTTCCCATAGAGCAATACGTAATATAGCGCGATCAACTTTATCTAAGTTTTCAACCTTACGGGATTTACAAAATGGTTGTAATGCTGCATCTATAATTTCAGAAGCAGATAATACGCCATTTATAATATTATTAGCATAGGCCTTATCCATAGATTTATGCATGTGCCCTTCAGGAAATTGAACATCACTTTGATCAGCATGAAATTCATTGGCATATAACATTTGAAATGCGTATTGACGTGCTTCACGACGATTTCGCTTAATTACCATGTAGAGTTGGCTCCTTTTCTTTAACAATACCTTCAATATGTACATCGACCTTAACATGATCAAGATCAAGCATATTCTTTAAGGTTTGTTTGATTTCTAACTGTAATTGTTTGGATAATTCAATAAGATTGTATCCATACAAGGCTTTAATATAAATATTGATTTCAATAAATCCTTTACGATGTTTAACATTGATCCCTGGTAAACTACGTTGACCAAAGGCATGTGTAATGCCCTCTACTAATTCATCGTAAAAGCGCGGGCTTAGAGAATGAATACCTGGAATTGTAGCTAACGTTTTAGTAGCTACATCGATGATGACAGAGTCTGCAATATCAATGGTATCCATATCTAATCCATAGTTTAATTGATTGTCTGAACTCATATAGATACTCTCCTAAGGCTGTGATGGTGTTACTAAGTCATCAAAAATAATGTCTTGTACCACTATATCAATAGTTTGCACTTCAATTTCTGTATAAGAAACTAAAGCTGTTTTTATGCGTTCTTGTAAACGTAATGCTACATCAGGAATACGGTATCCATACTGAATACAAACATATAATGTTACAGAAATAGCACCTTCATCATTAAATGAAATCTTGACACCTTCATGATCAGATTTGCGTCTAAAGAAGGTATTAACACCATCATTAAAGGTGGAACTCATATGATGTATACCCTTTGTTTCGAGTGCTGCCATAGTCACAATCGTAGCATATACATCTTCATTTATCTTAATTTTACCAGACTCTAGTTCAGTATTTTTCTTGGTCATACTGGCCTCTTTCAAAAAAAAGCACTTGTCCCTATATATAATTACATAGATGACAAGTGCTAACAGTGCAAATGTTAGGATATATGGGGAATAAGATTCCATAAAAAGATCTAGCCCCAATACATATCAATAAGTATTAGGCACGTTCAATGTATTGACCTGTACGAGTATCAATACGAAGTACATCATCTACTTCAATGAAGAGAGGTACTTTTACAGTGTAGCCTGTTTCTAAAACAGCTGGTTTGTTACCACCAGTAGCAGTATCCCCACGGATACCAGGATCTGTTTCAACTACGCGAAGTTCAACAGCTACAGGTAAATCGATACCGATTACGATACCTTGGAAGAACATGATGGATACTTCCATATTTTCTAGAAGGAAGTTTTTAGCATCACCTAATTGTTCAAGGGTAAGTTCAACTTGATCATAAGTTTCGTTATCCATGAATGTATAAGAGCCGTCAGACTCGTATAAATATTGCATACGACGACGATCAACATGTGCTTTAGGCACTTTTTCACCTGCATTGAATGTACGCTCTACTACAGAACCAGTTTGTAAATTTTTCATTTTAGTACGTACGAATGCAGCACCTTTACCTGGTTTAACGTGTTGGAAATCAACTACTTGCCATACATTACCGTCGATTTCAACGGTTACACCTGGACGAAAATCATTACTGGAAATCATCTAACTCTTCTCCTTCTAAATACCTATTTCAATTAATTCTTTTGGACTATGTGTCAACACCTCATAGCCGTCAGATTTGACGATGACACTATCCTCTATTCTCAATCCGATAGTACCTGTAATATAGATGCCAGGCTCTACCGTAATGATCATATTTTCTGCAAATACCGTATCGGATTTAGTATTGGCCACTGGTTCTTCGTGTATCTCAAGACCTATGCCATGACCAGTACCATGATTAAATTCCTTGGTATATCCATGTTCTTTAATATAATCACGACAAACTGCATCAAGTTCTTTGCCAGTTATACCAGCTCGAACTGCAGTTACGCCACGTTCTTGTGCTTCTAAAACTATACTATATAACTTCTTTTGTAATTCAGAGGCAGGCCCCATTACAATAGTTCTAGTCATATCGGAATGATAACCCTTATATACTGCACCAAAGTCAAAGGTAACAAAATCACCTACTTCGATGACCTTATCACTGGCTACACCATGAGGCATACTAGAACGATTACCCGATGCAACAATGGTCGCAAAGGAAGGTTCCTCTGATCCACGTTTTAACATTTCTGACTCTAATATAATGCGTGCTTCATTTTCTGTCATTCCTACTTTTAGTTGTGGTATCAACGCAGCAAAAGCATCATCACCAATTTTAGCAGCTTTACGCAATAACTCTAATTCGTCTTCACGCTTAACCGCACGTAGTTTAGCAAAATTGATAGATGTAAAATTAAAGCGTTCATCCAATGTATCACATAACGTTTCATACGTATCAACAGGCATTTGTTTGCCTTCGATTCCAAATAAACCTTCGTGAATATGATGCTCATTGAATATGTCTACAAGAGTATCCATAACAGAGGACGTATATTGAATAACTGTATACCCTTCACATTGTTTTGTGGCTTGTTCAGTATATCTAAAATCGGTAATCATAAAGGCCTTATCTTGTGTAATAATAGCAAAGCCTGTTGTACCGGTAAAACCAGCAAAATAATGTAAATTTATAGGGCTTATCAAAATGACGCCTGTTAATTCTTGCTCTTTAATATACTGTTGTAGCAGATTTAATCCATTCATAATCATGCTCCTAGTCTATAAAGTACAATTAATCTTACCATAAAATACCTATATTGAATAGAATTTTATGCTATTTTTTGAAAGCCTCTATATCAACTAAGGTCAAGTCCTGTACAGAACCAACCTCTTCGATACCGGTTAAGTCTATATGACCTATGGTTAGACGCTTTAAATATGTCACGGTGCCACCAGCAGCACCAATCATACGTTTCACTTGATGATATTTGCCTTCTTCAATTGTAATATGCACGGATTTCGAGGATATAACATCAATTAAAGCGGGCTTACAATGTGTCCCATCGCCTAGAATAATCCCCTCTTTTATACGTTGAATTCCTTCTTCGGTTAATTCACCTTCGAATTCTACATAATAAACCTTGGATACATGTTTATTACCATTGATAATGGAGTGTCCCCAAACACCATCATTGGTAAGTAACAGTAGTCCCTCGGTATCCTTATCTAATCTCCCTACAGGGACTACCCCCATTTTAATATATTCTGGTGGCAATAGATCCATTACAACAGGATGATTTACATCCTCCACTGCAGTAACATAGCCTTTGGGTTTATGAAATTTAACATAGTAATGCTGCTTAGTATTAACTATTTGATCATCAACTGTAATTTCATCAGACTCAATATCAAGGTGAACATCTTTTTTTGTTGCTATGTTACCATTAATACGAACCCTTTGATCCTTTATGAGTTGATGAACCTCTTTTCGACTGCCATAGGCTTTATTGGCTAATAATTTATCGAGTCGCATTATACATGTCCTTGTAATAACTCAACATGAGCCGTATCATTAAGCAAATTCAAGATATTATGATCATATTCACCCATACCATTGTAGAAGATACGGTTAATAGCCGTATTACCTTGGCTAAAACTCCAACAATGACTAATAGAAATATCTAATAATTTGCATAATAAGGTTCTAATAGTTCCTCCATGACATGCAATTAAAAGTGTTTCCTCTTCATCATTGACATTGAGAAATTCTTCTAAACCTGTCCATGCACGATCTTGCAAGTCTTTGAAACTTTCTCCATTTGGTACCTTAACTAGATGAGGTCGTAAGTACATTTCATCAATTAAACCTGGCCATCGTTCTTCAATCTCTGAAAATAACATAGCTTCCCAGTCACCGAAATTTAATTCTCTTAATCGTTTATCTACTGTGATAGGTGTATTGCGATCACCTCGAATTGTTTCGGCAGTAACTAAAGCTCTACTCAAGTCACTAGATAAGATGCGGTCAAACGTAATATCTTTAAGGGCCTCACCACATGCTTTAGCTTGATTTAGACCATTCTCGTTTAGAGGAACGTCTGTAATGCCTTGATATTTCCCCATTTTATTCCAATCAGTTTCACCATGGCGCACAATATATAATGTTTTCATAATTTCCCTATACTTTCAAAATATCTGTTAGTTTCTCTACTAGTTTGATATTAGTTTCATGATCTTTAATAGCAATGCGAACCCAGTCATTATTGAGACCTACATAAGAATCACAATTGCGTACGATCATATTATATTTCTTCAGATTTTCATTAATGGTGTTAGCTGTAATGCCTTCACGATTAATTTGGAACAACATAAAATTGGCGGAAGGTGGATATACGGTAATTCCTTCTATAGCATGTAATGCATCATACATAAATGCTCTTTCTTCACATAATTCTTGTTTTGTTCTTTTACTATAATCTGCATCATTTAAAGCTGCCTCTGTATATGCTTGTGCTAATGTATTTACAGACCAACTAGGAATATATTGATGTAGTTGACTAATTAGTTTTTTATTACCAAAAGCAGCACCGATTCGAAGGCCTGGGACAGCATAAAATTTTGTGAAAGAATGAACCACAATGACATTATCAAATTCATTGACTAACGAACGCATAGATTGCTCATTATCTCGTAATGGGTCATTGCCAACAAAGTCAATAAATGACTCATCTATAACTAGCAAGCTATTGGCATCTTTCAACATACTCGCTACAGTACGAATATGTGTTTTATCTAGTAATGTTCCATCTGGATTATTAGGATTGCCTAAAAATACAATAATGCGACCATCTTGACCTTTTAATTCAGCAGCAAAGGTTTCTAATGCCAAATAAGGTACTTCAAAATAAGGTTTTCCATTATCATCTTCCCGAGATCGATAAAAAATATCACGCACAGGAATCTTACTTGCTTCAAGAGCCTCTTTATATTCAGAAAATCCCGGTGCAGGTACAAAAGCACCCGTATATTCTGGTAAACGGCAAATAGCATATAATAACTCAGCGGCACCATTACCAACTACAATTTGTTGTTTATCCATCCCATACGTATCGGCAATAGCATTTAAAACATCGTCATTTGTAGCATCTGGGTAGTGAGAAATATACCGTAATTGAGTATGTAATGCATCCAATCCACGTTGACTAGGTCCAAGTGGATTAATATTGGCGCTAAAGTCAATTACCTGATATGGTTCAATTTGTTGTTCATGGGCAAACTGAAATATATTGCCCCCATGTATCTTAGACATTTGGTTCTCTTTCTGTTAAATATATTATCGTTTAATATAGGTTAAACCTTCATTCGTGGTTTCTACTGTATCCACATAGGATAGCTGAGGTAACTTACGCATGATTTCTTGTTTACAATCATCGATGCGACCATAATCTACAGGGAATAAGAGCCCCATAATGGTACCGCTATGAGCTATGATTGTGCCTACACTATTATAGTAATTCCCTATATCGTGAAAGTCATATAAATTTGGTTTATATAGTATACGTTGATTACCAAAAGCACTCAATGTAGCTGCTTGACCAATTAAATTGATATCATGTGTATTCAAGCCTTGCTTAAATAAATCGAGTGATTCTTGTATAATCAACTCTTTTTCTAAAATTTTAGTTTGTAAATTTATTTGTTGATTAAATGATATCGTATCAATACTACCGCCTTCATCAAATACAAGGATTTTTAATGGGGGACACATGCCTAGTGATTGAGAAATGGTTCCTTTAATATAATCAAACTGAGTTACACCTGGATAAAATGAAGCATCTGTAGGCTCTACAGTTAAGCAAATTTGCTCCAATTCCTTTAGCGATAAATCATAATTCATAGCTAACGCTGTTGCCATAGCTGTTACAGAAATATCCGCAGAACTTGATGCCATCCCTTTACCTTGTATAATATCAGATCGTACATATACAGGTGGACAAGATTGGTTTCTATTTTTTTTGTGTGATAAATATTGTACTAATTGTCTTGCCTTAGCAGACTTCGGTTGTAATGCACAATACTGTTTTGAAAATGGATGTGCTACATTACTTAATGCGTAGGAGTAACGATTAATAGGACAGGTCACTAAGAATGACTGGCCATTAATAGAACCTTGTAGAAATTCCCCACATGTGCCTGGGGCTCTTACATAATAGGTCACATTAAACTCCTTTCATATCAAATAGAAATAGTAATTATTATAAAGAATCCATTGGAATCTGATGATTAAAACATAGTAGTATTGGATGCAACGGTAGCAGATAATATGGATAAAATAACGATATATACAAAGAGTAAAATCACTTCTGTAATTTCTACAACGAATCCATATGTATCACCTGTAGTACCACCTAGTTGCTTAACAATATAACGATTGAGTATACGATTGATAATATAGGTAATTATCATGCTAATGATATTGATTTGGAAAATACCTAATGTAGCATACACTAATACACCTAATCCTACAACATATCCTACATCAGCTATAGAAAAGATAGCATATGCACCATATAAAAAAGTGTATAAGATTACGCCAATTATTAGGATTACAATAGGCATAAAGAAGGTTGAAAGTGTATTGTAAGTAATAACATGTTTAGGTGCTAAATTAGCAAATGCAGCACCCATTCCCTCTTTTCTCGCATACGGATACGATCGAATACTCAATACAAGGGACCAACGACTCATTAAAGGCATCATAATCAGTGCCATAGGAATAAACTCTGCTGTAGGAATTGCTGTTAATAATTGCCATTTTAAAAGTGTAACAAATACAAAAGCAACAACACCAAAAGATCCTATACGACTATCTTTCATAATTTCAAGCTTACGTTCTCTCTCTCGTCCTGAAAATAGACCATCACTAGTATCCATTAGACCATCTGCATGGAGTCCACCCGTGATTAAGAATTCCGCTACAACGATGATTAACATCAGCGGTACTAATGGTATAAAAGGTGATAATATTCCATATAGCAATGCCAAGATAAGGCCGATAACTAAGCCTACATATGGAAAGGCTGCAACAGACTTTCCGAAATCCTCCATTGACCACTCTGTTTGATTGACGATTTTTAAACGTGTTAAGAATTGTAAAGCTATAAAGAAAGGTGTCATTATACATTCATCCCATAAGTAATGACTGTACTAATAATTATCATTAGTATAGTCGTAAAATACATCATATAAATTGTACGTGTAATATGGTTACGATTTAATTTTTCAATAGGATCCCCCATGTACTCACGAAAGGTCATTTTTTTGAAATATTGGTTGTAACCACCTAAACGAATATGTAAAGCACCTGCAACAGGTGCTTCTGCATAACCGCCATTAGGGCTAGGATGCTTATGAGCATCACGCAAGCCTATTTGGAGGGCTTTTTTGGCATCATACCGTAAAAAGAATGCAGCGATAATCAATAATATAAAGGTGATTCGCGCAGGAATCCAATTAAGGACATCGTCAAAACGTGCCGCCACACGACCAAAGTATAAATACTTTTGATTTTTATAGCCCAGCATGGAATCCATAGTATTTGCAGTTCTATATAGAATTGCACCCATTGGACCACCAATGATAAAGAAAAATAAAGGAGCAATAATTCCATCTACTGTATTCTCTGCAATTGTTTCTACAGTAGCTCGTGTAATTTCACTTTCATCTAATTCTTCTGTATCACGACCAACAATCCAAGATAATCGCTTGCGAGCTTCTTTAATATTATCTTGCTTAATTAATTGGCTAATAGTAAAGCCTGCACCAGCTAATGATCGTGGAGATATAGCAATATATAGAATAATTACTTCAAAAGCGTATTCTACCCATTCATCAACTACATCACCAAGCCATAGAATCAAAGATACAATAATATATACAGAAACAAGGATTAAAGCTACTGCTATACCACCGTACCATAGTTTTTTTGTGTCATTATCAGTATCTTTATAGAGAACGGCCTCAAAAAAAGATATAATACGGCCAATAATGGCTACAGGATGGTATTTACTATTGGGATCGCCAATGAGTAAATCTAATATAAATGCTAAGATTGGTATACATATAAAGCTATACTTTGTAAACCAATGCAATACTGTTAAATGTTCCATATATTCCCCTATTACCCCAAGGTAGACATAATATAATCCATATCTAAGTGTTCCTCTACAATATCTGCTAAGCGATTATACGCCGCATTTTTGTGTTCAAAATAGCGGAATACTACGTCTAATGGTTCTAACCCCTTACGTTTACGCAATTGATTAATAATAAAGCGTCTAAAATCATCATTGTCGAATACACCGTGAATGTATGTCCCCATGACTTGATGATTGCCATCAATAAATCCATCGACTACATGTACTGCCTCTTCACTACGGCTAGTAATTGTAAAACAACGGCTTACTGTATCTACTAATGGTGTAGTATCACCCATATGGATTTCATAGCCTACTAAATTTTCACCTGTGAAAGTACCATTTAAAAACTGTAGATTAGATACATTAAACTGTACTTGGTGTGTAGTTTTTTGGTCCTTCATAGTTGTAGAGGAATCTACCAACCCAAGACCTTCAATTTCTTCAATATCTCCTTCCATATGATGCGGATCATATATTGTTTTGCCTAACATTTGATTGCCCCCACATACACCGATAACAGGCGTACTTTGGTCAGCAAGTTTTTTTATTTCATCAGCAAAGCCTGAATCACGAAGATATGTAAGATCCGCTAATGTATTCTTAGAGCCAGGTAGAATAATCAAGTCCGGCTTACCAATAATATCTCCAGGCCCAACAAATCGAACAGATACATCTGGTTC
The DNA here is from genome assembly GCA_018367495.1 of Veillonella sp. Next base: position 13,776 of record JAGZGB010000016.1, read on the forward strand.
ATAATTTAATGCATCGAAGTCCGTAAAGTTAGAAATTTTAGGTGTCTGCATAACCACAACTTGAATTTCTTTAGCACCACTATTGCGTTTATTTTCCAGTGCAACAGAGTCTTCTTCATCAATATCAAGGTTTTCAATGGCAGGAATGACACCAACTACCTTTTTACCAGTTTTTTCTTCAATAAAAGTAAGAGCCGGTTCTAATAATTTAATATCACCGCGGAATTTATTGATAACAATACCTTTAATAAGATCTCGTTCTTCTGGTTCTAGTAATTCTAAAGTACCAACGATAGATGCAATAGCACCGCCACGGTCAATATCTGCAATGAGATATACTGGTGCTTGTGTCATCTTAGCAATACGCATATTTACGATATCATTAGCTTTGAGATTGACTTCTGCGGGGCTACCTGCACCTTCAATAACCATTACATCGAAATTAGAATCTAAGAAATCAATGGATTCCTTTACCTTATCAAGAGCTGTTAAGGAATATTTAGTATGATATTCTTTAGCACTATACACGCCAACAGGTTTACCCATCAATACAACTTGAGAGGATTGATTTCCTGTAGGCTTTAATAAGACAGGGTTCATTTGAACTATTGGATCTAATCCGGCAGCTTCAGCTTGCGCTACTTGAGCACGACCAATTTCATCACCCCATTTTGTAACATACGAATTGAGGGCCATATTCTGAGCTTTAAAAGGAACTGTTTTATAACCTTTTCTATAAAAGATACGGCATAATGCAGTACATAAAATACTTTTACCTACATTGGAACTAGTTCCTTGGAACATAATTTTCTTAGCCATTTATATGAACCTCCTGGGATTTTAATTCAATAGTGACACCACTGATCGTTAAGTATAATTTGTCAGCTACAGTTGCGACTGTTTGATTAACACGGCCTGCAATATCTCTAAAGTATCTGGCAAGCTTATTATCTGGTACAATACCTAGACCAATTTCATTAGTTACAAATATAACTATTTTATCATCACTTACTTTAATTAGATTTAATAATGCTTCTAATTCTGAAAGTACCATATCTTCTAACCGATTTGCATCTTGTTGGCCTTGAATTGACCCATGAGCCATCATATGATTTGTTGTAAACATGGTTAAACAGTCTATGAGTATTACATCCGCTACACTGCTAATATGTTGCCACTCTTCGGACAAATATAATGGTATTTCAAAATTCGTCCATATATTACCACGTCGCTCTTGATGTTTCTTTATACGATCAACCATTTCATCATCAAAAGCTTGTCCTGTTGCTACATAAGCTTTTCGACCTTCTGTAGCAAGGGCTAAACGTTCTGCAAATTCACTTTTTCCACTTCGTGCCCCACCGGAACACAATATAATTTGGGATTTCATAATGCACCTATACAAGAATTTATAATTTCAGTATCATTATAAGTATATCAAAGGAGCGATACTATGGAAATTATGAATATGAAACTAAAAATGATGGCTACTTTATGGGATAATACCTATCGTGTTGCCATCGACGATGGACAAGGTAAATATATTGGCACCGCACGTGTAGTAGTAAATGTTCCACTACCGCCTGAAGCGTTACCAGAAAATGCACCTCAAGTAGAACCACAGTTGTTGGTTTTAGTAGAAGATTTTGATTTCGGAGCTGATAAGATTATAAACTTCGAAACAACACTTTCTGATTTATTGAGAGAAAAATTCCGCTATGAAATTCCTCATATTTTCTTCTACTATCCAAGTCCTCATGATGTTTTAAACCAAACGATTTCACAATAAGGTCTATAACGAGCAAAAAGCTATGTAAAATACATAGCTTTTTTTGTTTATTCGGCTCCTATTTCCTCTTCTACACGACACATAATAAAGCAAAGATCGGATAGACGGTTTAAATATTTCAAATTAGATTCGTGAACGCTTTCACCAGCATCTAATACGCGCCATAAATCACGTTCCGCACGTCGGGTAATCGTTCTCGCTACATGTAAGTACGCTGAAGATTGTTTTTCGCCAGGAATCACAAAATTAGATAATGGTTCAAGCTTTTCATCAAAGCGATCAATAACCTTTTCTAAATGTTTAACATGTTGTTCTGTAATCACTGGAGCAGTGTTTAGACTTGCAATATCGGCCATTAAAGTCCACAAGTTGCGTTCAATATCATATAATTCAGTAGCAACGCGTGAATTTTCTGCATAGGAACGAGCCAAGCCTAAAAATGCTTGCAATTCATCAATTGTACCATAAGCTTCTACGCGTAAAGAGGATTTAGGTACTCGTTCACCAGTATATAAACCAGTTGTACCAGCATCGCCTGTTTTTGTGTAAACACTACTTGCCATATGTATTACCTCCTATAGAAATACATAAATGTAGAAAGAAAAGCTATATGTTCTCAACCTTGAGATTATTTATATTCTGGGAACCAAAGATGAATTTCACGAGCAGCAGCCTCTGGTGAATCAGAAGCATGTACTACGTTTGCATCCATTGTTAGGGCATAGTCACCACGAATACTACCAGGGGCAGCATCTACAGGATTTGTGGCACCGTTTAAAGCACGTACGGATACGATGGCGTTATCTCCGGCCAATACGAAAGCAAGAACTGGACCAGATGTGATGAAATCAACTAATTCACCGAAGAATGGTTTTGCTTTGTGTTCAGCATAATGCTCTTCCGCTAATTCACGAGGTACTTGTAAAAGTTTTAACGCTTTAATAACAAGACCTTTACGTTCATAACGGCTAATAATTTCACCACTTAATTGACGCTTAACTGCATCTGGTTTTATCAAAACTAATGTTTCTTGCATGATGTCCTCCTGAAGATATTAATTAAAATAATGCTTTCTCTTTATATTTAGGATTCATTGCTTGTTGTTTCAATTTTGCAATACGTTCCTCTGTTCGAGGATGTGTACTAAAAAGATTGCTCAAGCTTTCACCAATACCAACCATAGGGTTGATGATAAACATATGGGCTGTTGCATTACTTGCATTTGGCAATGCACCATGTTTTGAATAGTAGTCAATTTTTGCAAGGGCAGATGCCAAAGCTAAAGGATTGCGGCACATCTCTCCGCCCCCTTCATCAGCTAAGAACTCACGAGCCCGAGAGATACTCATTTGAATAAGACCTGCTGCGATAGGAGCAATAATTATGGCACCTATTAACTCTAACGGGTTAGAGCCTTCACGGTCATCTGAACGACCAAATATAGCTGAGAATTGAAGCACATAGGCAATCATAGAAATTGCGCCTGCCATCATGGCAGCAATAGTACTGATCAATGTATCACGATGCTTAACATGGGTTAATTCATGTCCTAGAACACCTTCTAGCTCGTCATCTGTTAATAGTCGTTGAATACCTTCTGTAACAGCAACTGCTGCATGACTCGGATTTCTGCCTGTTGCAAATGCATTAGGTACATCACTTGGAATGATATACACTTTTGGCATTGGTAACTTACCATTCTTAGCCAAACGTTCTACCATACCATATAATTTTGGGTTAGATTGTGCAGTAACTTGTTGTGCATCATATTGTGCTAAAACGATTTTGTCGCTATACCAATAGGACATAAAATTCATGCCCATGGATATAACGAACATAATCATCATACCATTTCTACCGCCAATCATATCACCTAAGACCACTAAAATGGCCGTCAAAGTCGCTAATAAAAGCGTTGTTTTTATATTGTTCATAGTTTCCTCCAATTATAGTTATAGACTATGCCTAATACTATAATTATACCACAAACTAAATAATTGATGCTCCTTTACTATCGGCTTCTAAGCAATATGTTCTATTTTCAATTCCATTAGATGTAAATACAGCACCCATAGCATCTGCTACAGCTTGTACGTGGGCTTTATCTACATAGGCGATTAAAGTAGAACCAGATCCACTGATAGTAGCGCCATAGGCTCCAGTAGCTTTGGCGGCCTCAAAGGCTGCATCACAATGAGGTATTAATGTTTTGCGATACGGAACATGTAAATTATCATCCAATGCAACAGATAAATTACTTAATTGATGTGTAATTAAACTTGTTACAAATAAAGATGCATGACTCACATTTTGGACTGCTTCTTTAAATGGTACATGATTAGGTAAAACAGAACGAGCATATTCTGTTGAAACCATAACTTCAGGTACTACTACAGCAAAATGCAATTCCGATGGAACAGAGATGACTGTATTCAGTACTTTTGTTTTTAAACCCGTAGCACAGCATAAATTACCAAAAATAGCGGGTGCTACATTGTCAGGATGTCCTTCCATACGGTTTGCAATAACCAACAATTCTTCTTTAGTAAGGGGCTGTTTAACTAATGCATTGGCTAATAAAAGACCACCTACAATAGCTGTACTACTACTACCAAGTCCACGAGATGGTGGAATTAAAGTTTCTGAAGTAATGTGTCCGTATTGAATAGGCTCTTGTGCTGTAGCAAAAACTTGATCCATGGCAAATCCAATAAGATTCTTTTTAGGATCTTCAGCACGTAAAATGTCTGCACCAAAACCTTCAAAAGTATAGGTGTATTCTGTAGCTTTTACATCAGGTGTAAAGCTAAAAATGTTGTATAGATTGAGTGCCAAACCTAAGCAATCAAAACCAGGTCCACAGTTAGCACTAGTGGCTGGTACTTGTACGCGAATAGTATTCATAGTTTATGCTTCCATTATACGAATGATACTATTAACAGCCTTAACAGAACGCAAGCTGTTAAAGGAATCGATAAGATTTAAAATATAAGATCTAGGGCATTTAGAAGTAACAATTGCAAGAACAGCTGTTTCCGGATCCATATTTCGTTGAACGATGGATAAAACAGAAATCTTTTGCTCTGCCAATTTAGCAGAAATTTTGGCTAATACACCTGTTTTATTATCTACTTCTAAACGCAAATAGTAGCTAGATTGGATTTTACCAGGAGAATAGATATTTTTTTGATCATAATAGAATGGTTTCAATCGACCAGTTTCGTTGTACGAAACATTTTTAGCTACTTCCATGATATCGGACACTACAGAGCTACCTGTAGGCAAGCTACCTGCACCACGACCATATAACATGACATCATCAATACCATTACCTTTAACATAAATAGCATTATAAGAGCCACGAACAGATGCTAAAGGATGTGTTGTAGGAATAAATGCAGGGTATACGTTTAAAGATAAGCCTTGGCTAGTTTCTTTAGCAATACCTAATAACTTAATATTGTAGCCAAACTCCTTACCGAATTTTATATCTTCTGTATCTATGCTCGTAATACCTTCTACAGATACGTCTTCAAAGAAGATACGACGATTAAAACTAATAGACGCTAGGATAGCTAATTTACGTGCTGCATCTAGACCTTCAACATCAGCTGTAGGATCCGCCTCTACATAGCCAAGATCTTGAGCTTCTTTTAATACATCTTGATAACTAAGACCTTCTTCAGACATTTTCGTTAAAATAAAGTTTGTTGTACCATTCATAATACCAATGAGTTCAGTAATACGGTTACCTGCTAAGGACTCGTATAATGTACGAATGATTGGAATACCACCTAATACAGATGCTTCAAAGCGTAAATCTACGCCGTTTTTACTAGCTAAGTCTAATAAATATGGACCAGATTCTGCTAATAAGTCTTTATTTGCAGTTACAACATTTTTCTTAGCCTTTAACGCACCTTCTACACAATCTTTAGCAAAAGTTGTGCCACCCATTAATTCTACAACCATTTGAATGGAATCATCTTTTAATACTTTATCAATATCAGTTACATATTGAGCTGTTTCAGGCAATGTAATATGGCTATATTTATTAGGATTACGTACAAAAATCTTAGAAATCTCAACATTAACACCTGTACGATTTCTAATTAAATCAGCATTGTCTTGTAACAAATTAAATGTACCTTGTGCAACAGTACCAAAACCTAATAACGCAATTTTTATAGTGGTCATAATTGTCCTACTCTCTTAATTAGCCTATGCTTGGCCTAAAATTTCTACTTTAATAATGCCCTTCATGGAGCGAATATCCAATAATAAATCTTCCAATGAACCTTGTAGATCTTTTGTTTCAAATGAAATACTACTATTGGCAATACCTTGTAAAGGAATATCTTGATTGATTGTTAAAATACTACCATTACGTTCTGCAATTGCTTTGAGCACGCTAGATAACATACCTGACTCATTAGACATGGAAACATAAATACTAACTATTTTGCCTTGAGCAATTTCAAAAAAAGGGAATACATAATCTTTGTACTTATAATACGCAGAACGACTTAAATCCATTTTTTCCACTGCTTCATTAATAGTTTTAACTTCACCTAATTTTAAAATTTCTTTTACCTTAATTGTCTTTTTTATAGCTTCAGGTAAAATATCCTCTTGTACCAGATAAAACTTATCTTTTTTTTGTTTAGTCATAGAACACACACTCCCTTATTGTTCTTTTGAAGTTTCTTGGGCCACAAATTGGCGCCCATATAAGGTTAACACTGCATACATACCGATAAAAAATGGCAAATATTCTGCTATAACACGCCACGCTACAGCTACAAGCCCAACAGTTCCATTAGGTACAAAGGTACTAAACAATACCACAAATAGTCCTTCTGCAATCCCTGTTCCCCCTGGTGTTGGTGCAAAATATAAAATTAAATTTAATAAAATCATTCTATCTAATATATCAATGATAGCGATATCTGATGTAAAAGCATACATTAATGCTGGTGCAATACAATATAAGCATAATAAACTTGAACCAGATTCAATAAATACTATCAAAGACTGAATTGGTTGTTTATATAATAAACCTAAACCTTGATTCAATGTTTCTAACTTAGAGAGCCAATCTCTTGTTTTATGTGCTTTAAACCGTTGTGCTAAATTATATACAAATTGACGCATATATTTAGTCTGTAAAATATATGTACCTAAAAGCGTTGCAATAACGGCTAATACAGCAAAAATTAATAGCATATCTCGTGAAATATACGGAATCTCAATAGCATCTCGTAAAAAGACAAAAGGTAGCATGATAACAAGAAACATAATAGAAAAAACGGTGCGTATTAACACGATAGGTGTGCCTCTAGACATAGGAACGCCATAACTCCGTAATACTAATACTTGTGCAACTGCCCCTCCACTTGCACCTGGGGTTAACATAGCCATAAAATAATTACTAAAGATTACGCGAAGTACAGCCTTGATAGATAACTTGTAACCTCCAATTTTTACAAGTCTTTGTAACCGTAGTCCATCAAAATACATACCTGCTGCTAAAGCACCTACAGCTAGCAATAAAGAAATATAATTAAATGATGAAATCGTTTTTAATGCATCTAAATCAATAGTGTAGTAAATGATACCAATTGACACAGCCAATAGTAAGAGAAACATAAAAATGCCTCTCTTCATCATTTTACTCATATCAAGTCTCCATAATTAATTAGCTCAATATTATGTTGTCTAATATACAAATGTGTATGGTTTGAACAAATCGCTTGTAATTCATCCTCCCAATGATAACCCCATTTATATTGATTTCCAAGAATTGTATTATTCAAACCTGGATGAATCATTAATTCATGGACACCAGATTTTTTGGATACGGATTTTAAAATCCCCATTAAAGTTTTCTGGTTAATGTTTCCCCCATTTACCATACCCCAAAAATATTGTGTGGAATACATTCCATTATCTCGTACTGTAGGTCTTGCCTTTGCAGCTACAGTTGATAAACCAACCTTGCCTAGTAATCGCACTGGGGAATACATATAATTGACAAATAAAGAGGATTCATCTGGAATACGTATTGCATTAATACCATAGTGTTTCGCTTGCTCAATGACGATTGGTAATACCGTTGGTAATACATGCATATGTTGATGACCATCAATATGCGTTACGTGCAAACCGTACTCCATGATCCGTTCCATTTGAGCGTGAATTTCTTTGCGCAATTCACTATAGTTAATCTTTCCAGTATAAATTCGTTTCATAAAATCGATATATGTTTCTGGAAAGACGCCTTCAGATGTGAGTAACGAAGGTACTTCAGATGGATTACATACCGGTTTTAGCCCACCTACTAAGGCGATATGAATACCAATGCCCAACTTAGGGTTATTTTTTGCCATACTTATAGCTTCTGCAAAAGCTTCGCCTCCCGCTAATAGAGAGGTGCTCGTAATGATACCTGTACGATGACCATCAATGACAGCAGCATTAACTGCACTATGAAGACCAAAATCGTCGGCATTTATTATTAATTTGGACATAGTTTTCTTCCTTTTCATTAAAAAAGGGGAGAACTTTGTTCTCCCACAAAGGATATATGTTATTGTACCAAATACAGAACTATAAAATCAATACAAAAGTCCTCTACTTGTATACTAGTAGAGGACTTTCGATATACTTATAAATTTTATCATAAATATGTAATGATAATCTTAGGCATTTTGATTAGCTCATCAATTGTTCTTGTGCCTTATACATACATAGAGCCGCTGCCACACTCACATTTAAGGATTCTATATCCCCATACATAGGAATCATAATACGATGCTTACAGAGGTCCATAACTTCAGATGTAACACCATTGCCTTCATTTCCCAAAATCAACATACAGCGTTTGTCATACGTAATAGTATGATAAGGTTTTGAATTATCTAAAGCTGTTACATAGGTAGTCATATTAGATTCTGCAATAAGATCATTAAGCATAGATAATGTTACATCCTCATAGACTGGTATTTTATGTAATGCACTCATCGTACTACGTACAGTCTTATCATTAAAGGGATCTACTGTACCTTTCATTAACAATATACCCTTCACACCTGCCGCTACAGCTGTACGTATAATCGTACCTAGGTTGCCCGGATCTTGTACACCATCTAATGTAATATATACGCCATCTTCAATAGAGATGGATTCTATTGTATGTTTTGGTTTAGATACTATAGCAACGATACCTTGTCCATTTACGGTATTATCAATTTTATCAAATACGGGATCTTGAGCAATATAAGTAGGTATCGATTGCATCGACTCTAAGGATAATAATGCGTCTATATTTTTATCTTTACATTTAGATTCACGTATAACAATTGCTTTTATTACTCCCATAGTTGAAATATCGCGAATGGAACGAATCCCTTCTACAATGTATTCACCATATTTACTACGATTTTTGCGTTGTCCTAGAGAAACTATACGCTTAATAGTCTTATTATCTTTAGATTGGATAAATTCCATGCTAACTCCCACTTTTTTGACGAACCCATAGATTATAAAAGGCGCCCTTTAGGTCAATTAATTCTTTGAAAGAACCTTTTTCTTTTATTTTACCATATTCAATATACACAATTTCATTGGCGTCTTGTACGGTGGATAACCGATGAGCAATGCTTACGATTGTTTTACTACCACGGATATGTTCAATACTGGCTTGTATTTGTTTTTCTGTATGGCTATCAATATTCGCAGTTGCTTCATCTAATAAAAGAATAGGCGTATTTCTTATTAATGTACGTCCAAAGGCTAGTAATTGCTTTTGTCCATCAGATAATAGAGACCCTAAGTATCCTACAGGTGTATTGTAACCTTCAGGTAATTGTTCAATCATGGCATCTAAATTAACTTGTTTTGCAGCTTTTACCATTTCATCATGAGCTATAGAGGTATCAAAAAGTGTGAGATTATCTTTAATAGAACCTTTAAATAGGTAAGCCTGTTGGAATACATAGCCCATTAAGTGACGGAGTACAGAGCTATCATATTTTGCTATATCAATTCCATTAATATAGATAGCACCCTTTGTAGGTTTATAAATCCCCATTAATAAAGATAATAGTGTTGACTTACCACTTCCAGAGGGCCCTACAATTCCAATAAATTCTCCATACGTAATATGTAACGTAAAGTCTTCTAATGCATAGATATCGTTGTTGTCATAGGAAAACCAAACATGTTCAAAATCGATTGTTTCTACAGGAATTAATTCCTGTGGAACTTTATCAGCCATATTCCTATCTTTTTCTTTTAATAATGGAACTAGCCGTTCTGCACCAGCTAATGCACTTTGCAAGGAATTATATTTATCTGCAATTTCCTTTAATGGTTGAAAGAATCGATCCATATATTGAATGAAAGCGAATACTGTACCTGCATCAGCTACAGTATCAATTAAATTTGTAGTAGTAAATATAACAATTAACGCTACGAAGAACAATCCATCAACGAGAGGTCTAAAAATAGAAAATGTGGTAACTTCAAAAAGACCAGCTTCTAAAAAACCTTTATTAACAGTTTCATATCTATCTTCTATAGCCTTTTCTCCACCATAGGACTTTACAATAACAATATAATTTAGTAGTTCTTTAATACTCGCATTTGACGCTGCTACGGATCGTCTTACTTGACGAAAAGCCTTTCTAGAGAACTTTTGATATACCCAAATAATACCACCCATGATAGGCACTAAAATTGTCATAATAATGGCTAATGGTATATTAATAGCATACATAAAGGCTAATATACCAATGATCATTAATCCACTACTAGCTAAATTCAATAATACGTCTGTATATAAGGTGCGCAGTGATTCTACATCATTGGTAATTCGAGTCACCCAATTACCAATAGGCAATTTATAAAATTCATCATGTGGTTTATGTAGGATTTTTTGGAACACAATATGGCGAATATTATAAATAATCTTTTGCCCAAAACTTTTTAAAAAATAGTTTTCTATGAAAATAAAGAACACACTACCAATGATAGTAAGGCCATATAAAACAGCATAATATTCAATGACATGAATATCATTTGTGGCAAACCCTAGATCGATTACTTGTTTTGTAATATATGGTCTAAACAATAATAGGATAAGATTTCCAGCTAGAGCGATTGTGGCGACTAATAGGATTCCTAAATAGGGTTTAATATATGCAGTTATATAGGAGAATAAAGCCCAATCGTTTCTTTCTTTATGCGTTTTCATTTTGAGCCTCTCCTTTCTGTGCTTCGTAGAGTGTTTTATATAAACCATTCAGATTTAATAATTCCTCATGTGTCCCCTCTTCAACTATATGACCTTCATCAAAGACAATAATTTTATCAGCTTTTTCAATAACCTCTAATCGTTGCGAAATACATAATATAGTTTGTGTATTTACTGTATGTAATGTCTCTAAAATAGTATTTACTGTTACTGCATCTAAAGCTGAGAAACAATCATCTAATAAGAAATATGGTGCATTTTTATAAAAACCTCGAGCCATATTAATACGTTGCTTTTGACCACCAGATAAATCATGTCCTTCTTCTGCGAGAGTATGTAAGTCATTATCTAATAGATTACCTAAATCTCTATATAGGTCGGCTTTTTTAGCAGCCACCTCTACAGATTCATGCATAGGTAATTCTTTACCAAATTTAATATTATCTTCAATAGTAGTACTCAATAAGTAAGATTGAGTTGGTACATAAGCTATTGAATTTCGAAGCTTAGATAAAGGTATATCTGAAATATCTTGGTTCCCAAAATAAATAGCTTTAGCGGGGCTTTGTTGCAAACCAATGAGTAATTTAAAGAGCGTACTTTTACCGGAACCAGGTTTACCAACAATGCCTATAAAAGAGCCTTTACGAATAGTTGTAGATACTCGAGACAATGCATGACCTTTAGAATTTTCATAATTAAAATCTAAATATCGTATATTAATATCCTCAAGTGGTAATACTTCAGTTGAGTCATCAATTGACTCTATTGGTAGTCGTAAGAAATCGGTAATACGATCTAAAGATGCCAAGCCTTTTTGTACAATCGAAATGAGTCCACCAAAGCCAATTAAAGGTCCTACGATTAGCATAATGAATGAGTTGATAGTTACAAATTCACCTATAGACATTTGACCATCTACAGCTAGGTGACCACATATAAAAATACTGATACTAATACAAATAAAAGGAGCAATTCTCGTTAACGGTGTTAGTACAGAATCTAATAAAGCTACATCCATATTTTTCTTATAGTTCAATTTATTTATTTTTTCAAAAGAGTCAGAAATAATACGTTCTCGATTAAAGGCTCTAATTACATCTATACCTTGGAATAATTCTTGCCCAAATTCTGTCATATCACTATAAGTAGCTTGAGCACTACGCTGTTTAGCACGTAATTTTCTGCCCAACACAAATATTGCAACAATGATGAAGAATACAGGTGTCATGATTTTAAAAGCTAATAGACCATCTATTTTTTGTATTAAAATAATAGATCCTACAATGGAATAAAATATAATATCCACCACGATCATTACACCTAAACCTAACGCTACACGAAGAGATGTAACATCATTTGTCATCAACGCCATAACTTTACCAGGTCCATTTGCCTCATAGTATGTTGTTTTTATTTGTAATGCTTTTCTACACAAAATTTCACGAAAAAGATATTCCATACGACGGATGGAACCAAGTAAGGTGCGTCGCGAAATAACTTTTAGAATTGTTATAATAATAAATAATAAAATAAAGTAAATAATATAATTGACTAAGCCCTCTTTATTGTGACTTAGTGTATCGATGGCATTACCAATTAATTGTGGAACAAATAAAAATGCTATATCAATAGCAATTAGCATAGTTAATCCGATGGCATACACCCAGCCTTCTCGGCGGAAAAACTGCATAAATAGCTCTATAGATTTCATAGGACCTCTCAGTTAAATTTCTATATTACAGGATTATCATTATTTAAATATACTCCTTATAGTATACACATTTTTTTCATATATCTTAATACACCTATACGTATATAATGTAGTTATAAGATATTTTCTTGATTGTGAAGCCAATAATATACTATTTATTCCCTTAAAAACACTATATCGAATTTTTTAGTTTACTTATGGTAATGTAAATGTTATACTATGCATAGATACAAAACGTATCCTTACGAACATTAGAATTAAAACTCTTAGGAGGAATACAACATGGAAAAACGTACTGGCGTAGTAACATTTGCAGGTGGTCCTATCACATTGGTTGGTCCAGAAGTTAAAGTAGGTCAACAAGCTCCTGACTTCACAGTTTTAAGCAACGACTTACAACCTAAAACATTAAAAGATTTCGAAGGTAAAGTAAAAGTTATCTCCGTTGTTCCTTCCCTTGATACAGGTGTTTGCGACGCTCAAACTCGTTGGTTCAATCAAGATGCAACAGCACTTTCTGATGATGTAGTAGTATTAACTATTTCTATGGACTTGCCTTTCGCTCAAAAACGTTGGTGTGGTGCTGCAGGTGTAGATAAAGTGATTACATTATCTGACCACAAAGATGCTTCCTTCGGTGAAAACTATGGTTTCTTGATTGAAGAACTTCGTCTTTTAACTCGTGGCGTAGTAGTAATCAACAAAGAAGATAAAGTAACTTATGTTGAATACGTACCTGAAGTAACACAAGCTGTTAACTTCGATGCTGCATTAGAAGCAATTAAAGCTGATATCTAATTTGTAGATGTCCTCTTGATTATATTATGTTGTAATTAAAAAAAGACCGTACGGTGTACGGTCTTTTTTATGTGATAAAGTATTTAGATTTTTATTGTAGGTGAATAATATATGTGGCTTCGTATTTCTAAACTATTATTAGCTATAAAAAATATAGCGCTTGTAGGTGTAGGCATTGCACTTTGTATTGCTCTTATCAATACATTAATTAGTCTTGGCTATGTTACGTGGGCTAATATTCATGGTTATAGCACATACTCTTTATTAATAGAAGAATTAATTACTTTCTTCCTATACTTTGAGTTTATTGCACTCATCGTAAAATACTTTAAAAATAACTTCCACTTTCCTCTTGATTTCTTTTTGTATATTGGGATTACAGCAATTGTTAGACTTCTAATTATTGACCATGAATCTGCATTTGATAATTTAATTTGGTCTCTTGCTATTTTTGTGCTTGTATGCAGTTTAGTATTAGTAGAAAAGTTTATTGGACATAACGAATAATTTTTAAATAATTAAATTTAAATATATTAAAATGATAAATGGCCTCTACTGTAGTAGAGGCCATTTATATTAGTAAATTTAAAAGTATTAGAAAATATTTTTGCTATAGTTAGCATATTTAGTTTCTAATTCTTCCATTTTATCGTTCATTTCAATTTGCAATTGAGATGCTAAGTCATATTCACCAGAGTTAAGTGCATCGATTAAACGAGTGAATAAAGATTTGCGATCATCGCTATCTTTAGCAAGATAGAAACGTAAGTCATTAACTTCTGCAAAACGTTTATCATCTACGCTATTGCGGCTATCTGTATGAATAGCAACCATTTTACGTACAGTTTCAAGGTTGTTAGGAATTAAGCGGTTTGCTAAAACAAGTTTCCAACGTTTCAAGATGGAAGCAATGAAGGAATCCATTAAGTCCTTAGCAAACGCATTACCTTGTGCCAAGGTTTCTACTAATTCAGGATGGTTTTGATAACCTTTAATATTTTCCCAAACGGTCGCAGGTGCTATGCCAAACATTTGATTACGTTCTTCTTGAGTGAAATCTTCAAATACATCTTTTTCAGAACGATAAGCACGATTTGTAGCAAGGTAATCAGCTGGTTCACCAACTTCTTTGGAAAGTTCTGCTTCCAATTGAGCTTGTGTTTTACCAGATGTAATAGCATATTTCATACCATCAAATGCAGAGATAAAAATCAATGCCAATGCAGTATATGTATTTGTATAAGGGTTTGGAGAACGCAATTCGTAACGTGTAGCCATAGGATTATCGATATCTCGAATCAAACCACAAAGGATTGTACGGTTACGACTAGGTTCGGAAGGATCAGTACCTAAAGATGTAACGATACATACTGGAGCTTCAAAACCTGGTTTTAAACGATTTAAGGAGTCTGTTGTAGAACTGATAAATGGATTGATTGCTTCATAATGTTTTAATAGCCCCATGATAGCACCAATACCCAAGGAGCTAGCAGATTCTTTACGCATATCTTCTGGGCTAAACAAGTTTACAAGTTTACCAGATTTTAATTTAGCCATAACACCAAAGTGTGTATGTTCACCAGAACCAGCTACGCCAATAATAGGTTTTGCATTGAATGTTACATCAAGACCATTTTCACGGAACACTTCACGAACGATAATACGAGCTTGTAATTCATTATCTGCTGTTTGTAATGGGTTGCCAGAGAATTTCCAGTCGATTTCTAATTGTTCTAATACAACTGCTTCATGACCATCTTCATCAAGTTTAGCTTTAACGCCACCTACTTCTTTATGGCCCATTTCTGCTTCCATACCATATTGATCAAGACGTTCTACTGCTTGTTCTAATGCAGTACGAACTGTACCATGAGTACGTTGCCAGTATTGTTCTTGTAATTTTTGAGATACGGACAATTCTTTTTTAGTAACTGTTCTAGATGGAGTTTTTACCCAGAATTCCAATTCTGTAGCAGATGTAAAGATAATATCTACAACGTCATCAGCTTTCACATGAGGCATACCAGGTAGACCATGTTCTTTGATCAAGGATAATAGTTCTGTACGAACATAATCACAACTATTTTTTAAGATAGAACGAGAGTCAACATAACGGTAGTTATGCATCAAGAATGCAGGAATACGAAGTGTACCAGTTGGTAAACCTGTTTCTTCATCGATGTTTTCATAGTTATAATCAACGAACCAGTTTACACTTGGGTCACCCCACATATCAACGCGCGCATTGTTCAAAGTGGCGATGTTTGTAAGTACTACAGAGGAACCGTCAGTTTGTACTGCACGACCTTCAAAGAATGCTTCATAATCATCAAAGAATGCAGACATCGGAATTTTTTCGTCTGTATCATTACCTGCTAAATCGATACCTACAAGAGATACGAATTTAATTTCTGGATGTTGTTCTAGTAACGCTAGGACACCTTCTTTACCATATTGGCCTGCAGGGATGTAATACAATAATTCATTAGTAGTAGACATTTGAGTTCCTCCTAAAACTTATAAAAAAGACTCCAACAAATAGACATATGTATTCATATATCTATTGCGGAGTCTTCATTGACTAATTATTTTGTTAAATTCATAGTATCATATGTTAAAAATATGTGTCAATAACTTTCTATAGAATTTCATTAATCTCTTAAAATTTTATATAAAATTATATGTGCATATCAATCTTATATAATACTTAGTACTTACAAAACTATTAACTAAGTAATTCTTTCACGATGTTATTTACTACCTTACCATCAGCACGACCTTTAGTTTTTGGCATTACATGTTTCATAACATTCCCCATATTTACAGCATCGCCACATGCAGCAATCGCTTCTTTTACAACTGTACGAATTTCGTCTTCTGTTAATTGTGCAGGCATATATTTTTGTAAAACTGCCATTTCCTCTTTAACATGTGTTACTAAATCTTCACGGCCTGCTTTTTCAAACTCAGTTAAAGAATCTTGACGAGTTTTCATTTCTTTCGCCAATATACCAAGAATACCATTATCATCAAGCTCCACTTTATCATTAATTTCTGTATTCTTAATAGCACTATTAACCATTCGAATTACAGATAGAGCCGTTTTACCTTCTTCACGTGCTTTCATAGCAGCTTTCATATCTTCTTTTAATTGATCTTTTAAGCTCATAGTTCCTCCTATTTTATATATAAAGAAACCCTAATTCTGGGTTTCATGAAGCCATGAAAAGGCAGAATTAGGGTAATCATCTTATGCTCTGAATTTGCGTTTTCTTGCTGCTTCAGATTTTTTCTTTCTTTTTACGCTTG
>JAGZGB010000150.1 GCA_018367495.1 Veillonella sp.
CCTTTCTACTACGGCAATTAAGCTAAGGGCCCAATCTTTTTATGTTCTATTTTAAATGCGCCAACATATCGTTGAGAACTTCCATACAATCCCCAACAATCCCATAGTTCGCGTGTTGGAATATTTCCGCCTTCGGATCGTTGTTAATGGCCACGATTGTATCGGCACCAGAGATACCGCTCACGTGTTGGATAGCGCCGGAGATACCAAATGCCAAATATAGTTTAGGGCTTACGGTTTTACCGGTTTGGCCCACTTGGTATGGCAGTTCAATCCAGCCTTTTTCAACGAGTGGACGTGTAGCACCTACAACGCCGCCGATGGCATCAGCGAGTTCGTAGAGTTTATCAAAGTTTTCCTTTGAACCCATGCCGCGGCCGCCAGCTACAATAATATCTGCTTCTTGGATATTATAACCAGATTTGCTAAACGGAATAAAATCTAGCCGTTTTGTACGAATGTCTTCAGGCTTGAGGTCAAATTGTTCAAGTTGAATACGGCCCCAGCTATCCGCGATACGGTCTGGTTTTTTGAATACATTAGGCCGTACAGAGCCCATTTGTGGACGATGGTTTGGAGAGATGATTTCCGCCAAGATATTGCCACCTAAAGCAGGACGGGTCCATTCTACGAGACCTTCTTCTGTGTCTACCGTTAGGATGGTGCAGTCCGCAACAACGCCATTTTGCATGCGACCAGACATGCGCGGTGCTAGGTCACGGCCATTGTTGGTAGCACCAATTAAAAGGATATTCGGTTTATGGTCTTCAAAGAAATCCGTCAACACCTTTGTATAGCCATCCGTTGTATAGTATTTCAAGAGAGGACTTTCAAAAACGTGAACAATATCGGCGCCATGAGCCACAAGTTCCTCCGCCTCAGCTTGTACGTTTTCACCGAGAAGCATTACTTGCACGAGCTGGCCCAGTTCCTTGGCGATACGACGGGCTTGACCGATAAGTTCATACGTAACTGGATGCACTACGTCATCGATGGTATCAGCTACGACGAAAACGTCTCTGTATTCATCAAAATTTGTCATTATCGGTCACCTCCTTTTGAAACAGCATCAGACTTAGCAGCCTCTGCAGCGAATGTATTTGGATCTACCGCCTTAGGTTCGCTAGGCACTACGCTTTCAACGGATGCAGCTCGCTGTACTGGGTCGTTTACGTCGATGCCCTCATCGTCTTGCGCCTCTACAACCGGTGCATCATTTGGCACCAAGAGGTGTGCGAACTTTTCAGGCTTGATGTGGTATGCCAATTCGAGCACCTTTTTGGCCCCTTCGTCGACGGATGAAAACATTTCTACCTTGCCACGAAGCGGTGGTTGGTATACCTTGCGCACCCGTGTTGGGGAACCGGTAAGGCCAATGCGGCTTTCATCAATATGAGGCATATCCCGCAAGGTAATATGATTAATAGTATATCGTTTCGCGTAAATAGAGCTCCAAAGGCCAGGTTGACGAGGCTCGTTAAGTTCGGCCGTCGTCGTCACAAGCAATGGCAACGGCGCTTCAATCACTTCGTAACCATTCTCATGCTCCCGCTTTACAATCGCCTTTTGAGCAGCTTGGTCTACGGAAAATTCACAAGCATAGGTAGCTTGCGCCATACCAAGTTCCTCTGCAATTTGAGGGCCTACTTGTGCTGTATCGCCATCGATAGCTTGTTTACCGCAGAAAATGAGTTGGAATTGACGGTTCATGGTTCGTTGAATATGACGAATAGCGGATGCAATGGTATAGCTTGTAGCCAATGTATCGGCACCACCAAAAGCACGGTCCGTTACGAGCACCGCATCATCAGCGCCTAACGCCAAGCATTGACGCAACGCTTCTTCGGCTTGCGGAGGGCCCATGGTTACAACCGTAACGCGGCTGCCCTCAATTTGGTCTTTCACAGTCAAAGCCGCCTCAAGCGCGTGCATGTCGTAAGGGTTTACGATGCTAGGCAGACCTGTGCGGATGAGATTATTTGTTTCCGGATCTAGTTTAATTTCTGACGTATCCGGTACTTGTTTTATACAGACTAATAATTCCATGCACTCACCCCTGTCTAAACTCTACGCCCTTGGCGTTACGAGGATATTTCCAAGTTTTAACAACACTGTGTCCACATAATACGCGACATGTGCCACATTCGAGACAACCTGCAAAATCAAAGGCTAACTTGCCATCTTCTTGTAATGTATATAGTCCTGCAGGACAACCATTCACGAGCTTCATCGCCTCTTCGCGGCTTACGCTTTCACCATCAATAATGATGTGAGGACACGTTTCATCTACATAATATTTATTCGCGCCCAAACGCTCTTCTAATTTCATAGGGAACGCA
>JAGZGB010000151.1 GCA_018367495.1 Veillonella sp.
TAATCCTGTTCAATATCCTCTCTATAATCATCTTTATACCGGATTTCATCAATCTCTGCTGGAGTCAACACACGACCTTCAGCATCGACATATTCACGAAATTCATTAAAATATATTCCCTCTATATCTGAAGGTTCTAATTGTAGTTCATATGATTCAATATTTCCGTATGTACGATTAATTTCGTCTAATATGCAATTCTGTTTCTCTATATCCGCATCACTATCTGTTTGATTATTCAATGATCTAGATTTTGCAATAAGTGCAATGACGATGACGGCAATGACTAAATACAACATAGGTCTCTCCTACAACACGACTACTATATTAATAATTGTAACATATTGAGGTATACAAATTAAAAAAGTCAAGTAAAAAAGGTTCCTATTAGTCACCTAGGTGACTATTAGGAACCTCTAATCTATTTACTTCTATGATTGACAGCACTATATTGAACTTGAGGCCTCTAAATGGGTCCAGCCTTTGCTAATCAACTCGAGGATTGGCGGTGATCAATATGAGTACATACAAAGTGTTATCATTAATGATTTCCTTTGGCATACTTGTAGCGACCATTATCATGGCAGCAAAATGATTGACCTCTAGATAAAATCTAGCTTTCTAATCGCGGTATGAAAAAAGGCCCGACAGAGAAGTCAGACCGTTTCTTCAATATTAAAATTCGAGAAGCGAGAGCTGGCGACCAAACCATTTATGCCTCACTTTGATATAAATTATATCATATCTAAACAGGGAAAGGAATCGAAGGATTCCTTTCCTTATTTCATTTATAAATAGTTTTAACTAAACAATCCAAACATCACCTGCATATAGATTACCAGTAGACGATAATTTTACATCAGTAATTAATCTACGTAATTGCGCTTTACTATATACACCATTATCTAGCGGGTATTGGATTGTGTTTACATACTTATGGCTCGCATCATAAGTAATAAACATCAATATACCCTGTTGATTATCTAGTTCAAGATCTAATAATAACCCTGGTATGCCATCATTCCAAACATAAGTATGGAGCTCCTTTGTTATCATTTTTGCTCCAGGGATACCAAAAAGCTCTGCTGACTTATTATCAATCTTATTTAATATACGAATCTCATCAACTGTACTAAATATACCTTTTTCAGATTCATAATTAGGTTCAATGCGAATTTGTTGAATTATATCCTTATCAACTGTAAAAGTTATTCCATCCAACTTTTCATTTATATTCTTTGCTTTTACAGCTGTTTTAGGTACCCTGAAGGAATATGTTTTATATGTCTCAACCTTGCTATAATCATCAAGATCTTGAAGCGAATAGATTGATGGCACTACATAATTAGCCATTATTTTATTAATATCATTGGATGTGACTAGCTCCGTTGCACGGGGATAAAGGATAACATTATACTCTTGATTTGGATGTTTACTCAGTTCAATTTTTAAACCAATAATCTCCATCTCAACAGCCCCTCTAAGCGTTGTCTTTCTCAAAGAGCTTTTACTTAAGCCGTCATATTGAAAAACCACATCAGTTTTTTCAGTAGTGTTTGGTGTTTTACTTTCAATAATACCTGCAGCAATCATAGGTGACTCTACTAAATAATGAGCATTTGAATTAGGAAAATCAGTTATAGCCTCTTTCTGTATTGCGCTAAAGGGAAGTGTAACTGATAGTCCACCATCATTATTATGTAAATTCACAATTGTATTACCGTCAAATTGACGACGCTTAATTGAATATAACTCATTTTTAAAGGATTCAACTTCAGCATCATTAACATCAGTACCAAACTTTTTAGGTATTCCCTCTTTTAAAATAATCGAGTCTATTATCTTTCGAGTTTCTACATCATAAGCACTCTTAATTTTCTCAGTCCTATAAATTCCTTGTTCATAAGCACCCTTAGCAATAGTTGGATCTGCACCGGGAATATTCACATCAACAGCGTAACTAGATATACTAACAGCGCTCAACACCATAACACTTAATAATAATCGTTTTAACATATACATCTCTCCATAAAATAATAATTTTAACTGTATTGTATCATAATAAGAATATATTTACGAAAATAATTACAAAACGAAAGAGGTTCCTATTAATCACCTAGGTGACTATTAGGAACCTCTAATCTATTTACTTTTATAATTGACGGCATTATATTGAACTTGAGGCCTCTAAATGGGTCCAGTCTTTGCTAATCGTGGCATGAAAAAAGGCCCGACTGTGAAGTCAGACCGTTTCTTCAATTAAATCAATATAGAAGCGAAGTCTGGCGACCAAACCATTTATGCCTCACTTTGATATAAATTATATCATATCTAAGC
>JAGZGB010000152.1 GCA_018367495.1 Veillonella sp.
GAATGTTTCAGCTTTGCCCATTTCTTGAACAGCCTTAGTCATAGCATCTACGATAGCAGGTACTAAAGGCAATGTTACATCGCCGATACCAAGACGAATGATGTCAGCATCTGGATGAGCTGCTTGATAATCCGCTACTTTTTTAGCAATGTTAGCAAATAAATAAGAACCTTGTAGGTTTAAATAGTTTTCATTAATATTAGCCATGATGACTCCTTTTTATAATTAGAATTCTCTATATATAGTAAAGTATATAAGAAAATGGTGCAAGAGGTTTCTATAGAATTTAAAAGAAGATACTATGGGGTATTTTTGGTCCATTTAATTATATATAATGATATATAATTTAAAGCATATTATTTGTTGTTGTCGGAGGTATGTTGTGGAAATGAGTATGAAAGACGCTTTTAGTGTAGTATTTAGTGATATAAATCTAGAAGACAAGTTTTCAAAATTAACTAATCAACAAAAAGAAGTGGGAAACTTTTATAAAACATCCATTTTGAATTATCGTGGATATGTTACGGGTGAAAAGAAAGAAAAGAGAAATTTATACACGGAACAAATTGCAAAGTCCATTTTAGAAAATGATTTATTAACGGCATGGAATTCTTTAGTACCTGTTAGAACAAATCATTTTGTACCTGATCACAGTAAGAAATGTGAATGTATTATTTCAACAAATCGTAAAGAAGAAATATTAGCTAAATTATTATACAGACAAGGTGATGTAGTTGAGTTAGGGACGATTCTTGATTATCAAACACCATTAAAAAATGAGATGTCTGATTCTTATGGCAAAATAGATTTATTATCATACAATGAAAAGGATAATTTAATTTCTATAGTTGAATTAAAATACAGGCCATCTGTGAGTGATGAAACATTATTACGTTGTATCTTAGAAGCCTATACATACTATAAACTTTTGGCGTTAAATCAAGTAAAACAAAAACTGAATGATGAAAATCAGCAAGCTACTTTGAATGACACTCAGGCAGAATTAGTAATATTATTTGATGAAGGTACATTTTCAGAGGATGAAAACGGCTATGAAAGAAATCTAATGGTATCGCTTGATGATGGTAAAACTAGATATCCGGATAAAACAATTAAAACACAGCAATATAAAGAAATTAAGGGCTTGGGATTATTAAATGAAAATACCCAATTATATAAATTGTGTAAGGCTATTCTAAAGCAAGAAGAAATGTTAAAACAAATACGCTTTCTTATGCTGAAACGTAGTGGCACGCAAACTGCTAATCGTTTGAGAGATAAGGATGATAATGATTCTGTTGAATACTATGAATATTGCACAGAATGCTTAAAAATCATAAAGGATTAGTTACTATGAATATTACTGTACATCGCGGTACTCATCAGATTGGTGGTAGTGCTATAGAAATTAGTACAGAATCTACTCGCATTATGTTAGATTTTGGTAATGAATTAAGTTTAGATGAAAAGTATATACCTATAAATCTGGATATAGACGGCGTTACAAAAGGAAAGCCGGATTGTGACGGTATTGTGATTTCTCATTATCATATGGATCACTTAGGCCGACTAACCTCTGCACTATCAGAAATTCCATTATATATGGGTGAATTAAGTAAGGAAATCGCGCTAATAGGTGCTGAGTATCAAGATAGAGGTTTATACTTGCGCTTATTAGGTGCTAATACATTTCGAGGCGGAGATGTCTTTTCTATTGGTGATATACGTATCAGACCTTTAGTTATCGATCATAGTGCTGCGGATAGTTATATGTTTGTCATTGAAGCAGAAGGTAAACGTGTCTTATATACAGGTGATTTCCGGATGCATGGGTTGCGCCATCACGTATTAGATAAATTAGTTAACACCTATATAGGTGAGGTTGATGTATTAATTACAGAGGGCACCTCATTGTCTAGAGACGCAGATGATTGTATATCTGAAGCCACAGTATTAGACGATATTTCTTCATATATTCAAGATGGGAAATATGTTTTTGTTATGTGTTCCTCTACGAATATTGACCGTATTATGGGGATTTGGCAGAATATACCAGCTGATAAAGTACTCATTTGTGATGCTTATCAGAAAAGAATATTAGATAATGTGATTAATAATGTATATTATCAAAGTTCTTTGTATCGTAGACATGATAGCCCATTAGTTATTGATAAAGGAAGGTATCCTAAATACTATATGGAACATGGATTTGTATCCTTAGTAAGAGGGACAGAAAATTTTATTTCTAAAATTAAAGAGTTCCCTAAAGATGATGTACGTATTATATATTCCATGTGGACAGGATATATTGAGGAGAAT
>JAGZGB010000153.1 GCA_018367495.1 Veillonella sp.
TGAGTAACTAATTTGTATATGAGGAATACAATACCAAATATTATAATCAAATCCTGAAGCATTATCTCTCCCTACGGTTGAATTAATATTTAAGCTTATAAGTGATAAATTTAAAAATCTACAGCACATACAATAATAATCATACTTTAATAAACAATGTACTTTACTCTTCTCAAAGATAAGAGCAACATATATTTCATTTTTATTTTAACATTAGAAATAATGATATTTCTAATTTAAACTCTGGATTTTATAAATAAATACAATAACCCCTGCTAGGATACTATCATAGCAGAGGTTAATTAGTTATAAAGGATAATAAAAAATAGAGTTACTTTCCTGATCATATAATGCAGATGTTTTATTATATAGTAAATACAGCACATATATATTAACTAAAGGTACAAATAAGCAAATAAGCCAAAAAATACTACTATTGGTATCCATCAAGCGTCTACATATCATAGTAATTACAGTATATGTAAGATAAATGTATAAAGTATATCTTAGAATGGATGGCTCAATAGTATAAGTTACAACAAAATTATACATAATAAAAGCTAAAAACACATTAAACATATGCCACTGACGAACAGTACTGCGTCCATAAAACCATAAACTATCTATTAAAATGCTTTTATAGATATCAACCCAAAAAGGATATGTATCCTGACGACTATAATACAACTTTAAAGTCTTGATCTGCCCATCGGTTAAATCATTTCTATTGCCCCAACACACATCAATAACTTTATTATCAAAAATAATCCCATTAGTTTCAATAGTATTATGAGCAGACCACAATTTATCGATTCCAAATGCCCAAAATAGTATCAGCCCCATCAGAAAAGGAAAGAACATCTCAGGTGTATCTACGCTCCATAGTACCTCATTCCCCAATATATAGTCAGTAGTGCCTCTAAAGCTAAAATTAGAACTAGAAATAGTAATACTTTTACCCAAAAGTAAAACCATTACTAAAGAAATCATTATAATGACATTAAACCAATTAAGAGAAGCCTTTTTATAATAATTCAACCGCATGTAATTTGTAATAAAAACAAAAAGAATATAAAGAGTATGCCCTACATAAAATAACATATTATAGTATTCTTGATTATATATTCTATCAAAAGGAAGAGAAAGCATGAAAATATTTGCTTCTATGCCCAAGAAAACTAAAATATTTATTGAAAGATAAGTTTGCACATTCATCGTAAGTGTTTTAAGATTTCTTACATATTGAATTAACGCTACTACTTCAATTTTAAACTTACTAAATTCATCAACTAAAAACTGTTTCATACTTTTAATTATCATATAGATACCAATAATGGTGAAAGTTTTTAGCAGTATTTTATATAATCCAATATAAAACAATCACCGAAAAAAGATAGATTTCAGAACTAATGGTAAATGAATGCACACAAATGCTACCCTCTTTTACGTCTTAAATAGTTATAAATATAGTTCCATACCACATAAAACAAAAGTATTATAACATATGCGATAACAAAGAAATAAAAATCTACTTCATCTTCAATCAACTCTGGATTTGTGACAAGACTATATGGAATACATATAAGTAAAAAAAGTACTAAGACTCGCACAAAATAATTATAAAGTTTTAAAAACATATGCTTACTCCCAACATAAAACCTATATATTCACAAGGTTTATAGTCATTAATATAATCAAGAATATGATGAGAATAGCCTGTTTTGTATTTAACAGTTCATAGGTCTCGTTAAATGCATCATTCTTAAACGCCTGTATTAGCAGTATTTCTTGTTTACTAAGTTCCAGATATAGATCTAAATGACATCCAATTGCCACTAGTATTGCTATTTTGAGATATCCCTTATATATATCCGCTGTCATATCGTAGATTAGAGAGATATCAAATAGCATAAGCAGAATAATACATATAAGGATTTTATATATAAAGGATTTAATATACATTAATGTATACCTATAGTGAGTTTGTCTTTCAAACTAAGCTACTCCATCAAAGAATGTAATAACCGTAATTTCTCGTGGACAGTTGATACGGATTGGGAACCAGTGTCCTGTACCATTATTAACGTAGCATACGCTTTGTTCTTCTACATAGCGACCTTTTGTATATGGTGTGCCTGTTGGTACTAACGGCATACCCATGAATACGATTTGACCTCCGTGGGTATGTCCAGATAGAGTCAACGGAATCTTTCGTTCAATAGATTCTTCGAAGAATTCAGGGTGATGGGCCAATAGGATAACAAAGGCATAGTCTGGA
>JAGZGB010000154.1 GCA_018367495.1 Veillonella sp.
GTACTGCATAGTCTTCAGGCATATAAGATGGAATCTGTAAATCATATCCAAAATAATTTGTACTGGCGTCAACATTAAGCAGTACTATATCACCATTATCAATTTGATCATACCACCGATAGCGATTCACTAGCTCTTTATTCTTTTCCACTGTGTCAGTGGTAACAGTATTTCCATTTTCATCCACTAAAGGGGATAACGCACTAGCTGATTGTACTCCAAAGCTACTTAACACAGCAGCTAGTATTCCCATTGCTAATAATGATTTTGTTGTTTTCAATCTCATAATTTCTGCTCTCTCTAAATTTAGATATTTATAAGTATATATTACCGAAGTAATCATTTATCTATTACATTTTTTAACTCAGATCACTGACTTTCAAGAGTATTACGTACCATTAATAAATCACACCAGTCTATGCTTTCATAGGCACTACATGTTCCTCTTTTATTTCTTCAATTGTTTTAGGTGTTGTCGGATAGTTACCAACTAGTTCATAACGAGAGCTATCAATACTCTTCAACGGTACTACATGCTCTTTATAGAATTCCGCATCAGCCTCTTTCACCCGTTCTAAGAAGAATAGAGAATAAGCCATCCCATCCTTCGTCCACGAAATGCTGCGAACCATATGTGTTTCAGGATCACCTGTAAAATAAACCTCACTAGAATCACCTGATTTAGACCATTCAATATCGCCGTACTCAGATGGAACATATGGTATATCTCTTACGGTATCTAAGGAATATCCCATTCTATATGCCATAATACTATCTATATATTTTTTCCCATCCCGATAGATAGTCACACCTTTTTTATAATATACAACCTCTAATACATCATTTTGATCTTGACGCGCTGTATAGAGCTGATAACCATAAGGTATATAACTAGGTGCCTTGACCTCATACGGCAGTTGCTGTGCAGCCTCTACTATTCCCTTCCAATTACGAGCCCCTTCTTGTGTTTTCATAGGCCACTCTAATAAAGTCTTTCTTGCTAATGCTTTGATTGCTGAATCAGGATGAACTCTAGGCATATCATTTGTAACAGTAGCGGAAACACCAACATTATCGGTAGATATTGAATCATTAACAACATCAGCTGAAACATATCCTACACACAATAAACCTACAGCCATAGCAGATAAAACGGACTTAAATAGAAGCTTCTTCATGTTCTCTCCTTTTATAAAAACTTGATATATACTTTACACATATAATGATATATTTTCTTATTTATATCAAAAACATGCTGCCGATTCTGTTGCCCTAGCTACTTCATAAAACTTTTATCTTCCCTATTGTGAAAGTATAGTTATGAGCCATTAGCTGCTTTAATGCTTATTAGTTATACATAATAAAACATCCTACTAAACGCTATATTACAATAGAGTTCAATAGGATGTTTTGTCATTATTTAGTTAATGAAGGCATAATAATATCTTGTTCAAGCTGTCTTCGTCTCTTTGCAGTATAGTCTACAACTTTAATTTGAACTACGCCCACAGAGTTTACCATGGCATCGGTAAAAGTAAATTCTCGACCGGTCTGATGCTTCATCAACACTTGTAAACCATGAACTTTTTCATCAATATTCTCTAAATAAGTAGCCTCTCCTCGTCCCATTACACTGGAATAGACTGAACTATATTTACAAGGAATATCTCCACCTGAAACAAGAGCCTCATCATCACCATCAATTTCGATAAATACATGAGGATTCGCTTGAATCAAACTAAACTTCTTCCCCTCATGATGTCCATGCACAAAGATATGAAGTACATCATCTATAAATTCATAGCCGAAATGCAAAGGTACCACGTAAGGGTAATTACCATCCATCATACCCAAGTGAATGATGCGAGTGCTATTTAAAATACCTTTAATTTCATCTATATTTGTAACCATACGATCTTGACGTCTCATAATAGCCTCCACAAGAATCGGAAAATTAATACACCTTACTCTTCATGTAATCTGCCAAGAAGATATTTAAATTGAGCTTCATCACTCTTTAGCTTTCCGAAAAAGACTTCATCAATTTCTTCAACTAATGGAACTGCTTTTTGTAATATTGCACCGCCCTCTTCATTTAAAAGAACAGCTTTCGCACGTGTATCTCTAGAGTGCTCTTTTCGCTCTACAAAACCACGTTTTTCCAATAAGCTCAATATTTGAGATACCGTCATAACATCTATCCCTGAAAGTTTTGAAATCATAACTTGTGTAACTTCGTTATCATGTTGTGAC
>JAGZGB010000155.1 GCA_018367495.1 Veillonella sp.
AACATCCATTCAAAACCATACAGAAATATATCGTTCCATGCAGATGATGTTTCAAAATCCCTTGGCGGTTATTCCTCCAAGGATGAACTTAGAAGCATTTCTCTTAGAGCCATATATCAACTATGGTCTCATGGATGTGGCGGCAGCAAAGGACGATATCCGTAAATGGATGCAACGGGTAGACTTACCGGAAAATACAGTTCATAAATACCCTCATGAAGTCAGTGGTGGTCAACTGCAACGTGTTGTATTGGCACGGATCATGCTGATGAATCCAAAACTAGTACTCTTTGATGAACCTACATCAGCCCTTGATGCGGTGAACCAAAAGTTGGTGCTAGACCTATTACAAAAACTACATACGGAACAACCCTTCGGCTACGTATTCGTCAGCCATGACATCGGCCTATTACAAGCCGTAACAGACCGAATCATCGTCATGAAAGACGGACAAATCGTAGAAACCATCGAATCAAAACGACTCAAAGAAGCGGTACACCCATATACACAAGCACTTGTGGAAGCGAGTGTGTAAAAAAAGAGCCCCTGTTTGGAACAGGGGCTCTTTTAATTATCTTTCATAATTCTCCTTTACAATAAAAGAAATCATATATTTCTTTCAGAAAGAGGGGGTAATTATGACAGCAGTAAAGCATGAATGGCGCAAGCACGAAAAGGATTTGTATTGTCCGAAGCAGTAGGCGGTGCAGGTTACGGTACCGAGCATGAAGTTCTTCGTGCTGGACGGCGTAGGAAATCCTAATCATGCGGCCTTCGCCGATGATATCGAGGCGTTATATTCGTTGTCTTATGGGATAAAGATGTTGCCGAAAAAAGGCGTGACGCCGGATGGGTACTTTGATTACACCGTGTATCCGCTGGAGGCACTCTGGAAGCAGATCGAGCATACGGAGCAGTTTCATAAGAATAATCTGCAATACCGGGTGATGATCAGACAACCGGATTTTGTGACGTCTGACGTGTTAGAGGAGGCCATTGTCAATGTGTCCAAGAAAAAATCGTTGCCTCGATTTAAGGACATGCGACTCGAATCGATAGAGGATGGGGATTGCGTACAGATATTGCACGTTGGTCCTTATGATGATAAACCGGAATCGTTCATGAAAGTAGATGAATTTTGCTCTGCTCATAATTTGCAACGTGCTAACAACGAGTGGCATCGGGAAATCTACTTGTCCGATGCGCGAAAGGTGGAGCCCGCAAAATTGAAGACGGTACTGCGCGTGCAGGTAAAAAGGGGATAGTATAAAACTGTCATAATAAACTTAATCGGATTTATCAAGGAGGCGCCTTATGGATCTGCATAGTTTTTTCTTATTGTTCCCCAGTATTTTCATGTTGCACGAACTTGAGGAAATACTTTTGTTTCCTCGCTTTATGGATCGGAACCCGCAACTGCAACGACGACTTTTATCGGGGGCGTTTACACCTTTCAGAATCAATGCAATCATCTGTCAGGAATTCATACTCTTGTTGATTATACTGGGATTAAGTATATATTTTGAAAGTTTCGATTTTTATCTCACTATAATCATAGCCTATATATACCATGTGATCGGACATGTATTTCAAAGCATATTCCTGCGACAGTATATACCGGGTGTCCTCAGCGGCATTATCACAGCCGGTTATTGCACGTATCAGATATATGATGCGGTGTCGGCGAACTACATGCTGTTAGCCTATTCGTTCCTAACACTGTTGATTATTTTCGTTAATATCGCCGTGAGCTTTAAAATGCTTCAACGGATATGATAAACGCCTGAGTAGACTGTGAAAAAAAGCAAAGTTTTTACATATATATTGGTAAATATAAAGCGGCCCCTTGATTGATAAGGGGCCGTTTTTATATTAAAAGTGGTTATAAAGGGATTTTCATAATAAATGTAGAATAATAAAAGTATATAAGTTGAAGTCTTATTTAGTATTGTAAGGTGTGAAAGGAGATAGTTTTCATTGTTCTTTAGTTAATAAATAAGAGAAAATTTAAATTATTTAAACTGTTATGGTTAAGTTAGTATTTGATATATTTCAGTAGTGGGAGACATTATGTATATAGCAGTACAAAGAATTATTTCATGTAAGAAGTTATTAGAACAAAATATTAATGAGTTTGAACCTTGTAAAGTAGTAATTTCTAAAGACTTGCCAATAGATATAGTATTAGATGTAGAAATTTATCGTCATAAAACGTATGAATATATTATTGTAGGGGGAAAACA
>JAGZGB010000017.1 GCA_018367495.1 Veillonella sp.
TTAACACTTGTGTTTGGCGTTTTAAATATCATCAACATGGCACACGGAGGCATCTTTATGATAGGTGCCTTCGTTGGTCTTTTTATGGTAACTGTTTTTGACGTTAACATTTTTGTAGCCCTTATCGTAGCTATGGCTGTCGGTGCTATCCTCGGTTATCTTTTAGAGTTTGTGGCGCTTCGTCCACTACGTAAGAAAAAGGTGTCTCACTTGGCACCACTTATTAGTACCATTGGTGTTTCTATTTTTCTTGAAAGTTTGGCATTATTGCTTTGGGGCCCTCAAACAAGATCATTTCCACCAGACTATATTGGTGGTCTAATCGACTTTGGAGCTTTCAAAATTTCCATGGTACAAATTATTGGCTTAGGTGTTTCTGTAGTCCTAATGCTGATTCTTAATATAGTCATTAAGAAAACTAAAATTGGTAAAGCTATTCGCGCCGTATCTATGAGTACTGAAACAGCGGCTCTCTTGGGTATTAATCCTACAATGATTATATCTGTTACAGTTATGATTGCATCTGCTTTAGGTGCTGCCGCAGGTGTATTGGTAGGCTTGTCATTTAATGCGATTGAGCCTACTATGGGTGTTATTATTGGCTTTAAAGGTCTTGCCGTACTTATCTTAGGTGGTCTTGGTAATATTACAGGCGCCATGGTGGGCGGTTTCATTTTAGGTGTTGCGGAAATCTTCTCTGTTGCATATGGGGCCTCTACATTCCGTGATGCGGTGGCCTTTGGTCTTATCATCCTATTATTATTCTGGCGCCCACAAGGCTTGTTTGGTTCTAAAGATAAAGGGGGTAGACCTTAATGGATTTATTAAACCCGTATTATCTACAGATCGTGATGTTCTTCATCATCAATGCCATCATGGGTATTTCTATTTACTTCACGCTTGCAAGTGGTCAGCTTTCTTTAGGGGCCGCTGGTTTTATGAGTGTTGGTGCGTACGTAGGGGCTATCCTTTCTTTGAAAGCTGATTTGCCTATCGTTGTAGGCATCATTATTGGTGGCCTAGTTGCTAGTCTTGTAGCCGTTATTATCGGTTTACCAACAACACGTCTTCGCGGTTTATATCTTGCCATTGCTACGCTTGGCTTTGGCGAAGTTGTGCGTGTTATTTTCTTGAACTTGGATATTACTAATGGTGCGTTAGGTCTTTCTGGTATTCCATCTATTCCTCAAGAATTAACAAATTTAGCCTATGAACTTGATATTGATGGTTTAATGGGTATCGATGCTGTTGCATGGGGCAACTTAATGGCTATTATTATTTTGCTAATCATTTTAGTATTGATTATTGCCTTCTGTGTGCGCATTAATAATAGTCGTGTGGGTCGTGCCTTTGCAGCGATTAAGGCTGATGATCATGCAGCAGAATTAATGGGGATTAACGTTGTTTATTACAAGATGATGGCATTTATCATTGGTGCTTTCATTGCCGGTATTGGCGGTGGTTTGTATGCTCATATTACAAACTTTATTAATCCAACAGACTTTAGCTATCACAAGGTAGTACAAATCTTACTATTCCCTGTATTTGGTGGTTCTAATGTAGTATGGGGTTCCGTATTAGGTTCCTTTATTCTTACATTATTGCCAGAAGTATTGCGTTTCTTATCCGACTATCGGGACATCATCTACGGTGCATTGCTTGTTATCTTGATGGCAGTTCGTCCAGATGGTATTTTAACAGAATCTATGGTAGACAAAATTAGTCGTAAATTAGGCTTAAAAAAAGCTCCATATATTCCTGAATCACAAGTATTAACAGAACGTTTTGAAGCGTATAAACGTAAACAACAAGAAGAAAAACAAGGATAGGAGGGAACTGAATGCTATTAGAATTAAATGACGTAAGTAAAAGCTTTGGTGGCGTTGCAGCTCTCACCGGTATATCCTTTGGTGTAAAACAAGGTGAAGTATTCGGTGTTATTGGTCCAAATGGTGCTGGTAAGACTACACTCTTTAACTTAATTACAGGGGTGTTCCCTGTAAGTTCTGGCGAAATCGTATTTGATGGCATGTCCGTTGTAGGTATTAAGCCTCATAGAACGGTAGAAATGGGCATTGCCCGTACATTCCAAAATATACGTCTTTTTGGTAATATGACTGCTTTGGAAACTGTTTTAACAGGTATGCACTGTCGAACAGGTTCTGGTTTTGTGGCTAGCTTCTTAAGAACAAAACGCCAACGTATTGAAGAAGAGCGTTGTCGCGGTATTGCTTATGAATTTTTAAAACTCGTAGGTCTTGAAGAAGATGCTGAAGAGGTTGCTACATCTTTGCCATATGGTAAACAACGTCGCCTTGAAATTGCACGTGCCTTGGCTACACATCCTCAATTAATTTTGCTCGATGAACCGGCAGCAGGTATGAATGATAGTGAAACAGAAGCGTTACGCCAATTGATTGGTAAGATTCGCGATCTTGGTATTACTGTCGTAGTAATTGAACATGCTATGGAATTAATGATGAATATTTGTGACCGTTTGGTAGTATTCAACTTTGGTAAAAAGATTGCTGAAGGTACACCTCAAGAAATTCAAAATAATGAGGCTGTAATTGAAGCATACTTGGGTAAAGAGGAGGTGTAATATGTTAAAGCTGGAAAACATCGTGGCTGGTTATGGACATATTACAGCCTTAAAAGATATCAGTTTGGAAGTACCACAAGGTTCTATTGTATCCTTGATTGGCGCTAATGGTGCCGGTAAGTCTACAACGATGAAGACTATTATGGGTCTTGTAAAACCAACATCTGGTAAAGTATTATTTGAAGGTCAAGACATTACTGGTCATAAAACACATCAAATAGTACATGGTGGTATTTCTTTAGTTCCTGAAGGTCGTCAAATTCTTCAAGATATGAGCGTTTATGAAAACCTTGAAATGGGTGCTTATATAAGTAATGATAATGAGATTGAAGCGGATATTAAAAAGGTATTTAAACGCTTCCCAATTCTTGATGAACGAAGCTATCAATTAGGTGGTACACTTTCTGGTGGGCAACAACAAATGTTAGCAATTGGTCGTGCTCTAATGGCACGTCCAAAATTGTTATTATTGGACGAACCATCCATGGGTCTTGCAC
This sequence comes from Veillonella sp., assembly GCA_018367495.1. Next base: position 3,100 of record JAGZGB010000017.1, read on the forward strand.
CATTAGTTGTAAATGAAATCTTTGAAACTATCAAAGAAATTAGTGCAGAAGGAACTACTGTTCTTTTGGTAGAACAAAATGTACGACAAGCGTTGAAAATTGCTGATTATGCATATGTATTGGAGACCGGTAAAATGGTATTATCCGGTCCTGCTGATGAAGTACGTCATGATCCTCGCGTTATGGAAGCATATTTAGGCGGTCGTGTTGAATAATTAGTATTTTAGGTTTATTGTATTTATTTAAAATTTTAAATAAGGTGTATATACTAGAAATCTAGTATATACACCTTATTTTTTTATCATATCAATAAAATTAATGAGTATTTGATGATTTTATGAAACAACGGTGAATAGAGTTTATACATATTTTATTTATTGTCTAAAATGCAATAAAAAAATCTAGTGAAATGTGAATGAAATGAGTAAAAAAATACCCATAATAATATAAATAAAATCCCATATTTATAGGATTTATTCATAAAGGTTTGATGAAGTTATCTCGTAAAGACCTCTAATTATGGAAGAAAGTTTAAAAAAATGATAAAATGAGTTAACTGATTTTTTAGGATTAATAATTCTAAAATTTAAGTGATGTATTGAGTGCGTTGAATGTAAACTAAAGAGGTAAAGTATGAATAAAAAACAGTATATGATGATGGCCGCATTTCTATGTGCCACAACAACATCTATGGCTGCATCTGTTAATGTAACAACAGAACAGTCTTACAATGCTAAAACATTAGAATCAGATAAGCATGCATCACTACAAACTAGTGCATCTGTTGTAAGCTCTGACAAAGAATATCGTTTACGCCAAGGGGATGAACTAACGATTCAAGTTGTACAACAAGCGGATCTTGGTACACGTAATGGTAATGATATTATGTATACTGTTCGCCCTGATGGATATGTATCATTTCCTATGGTTGGCGCAGTAAAAGCAGATGGTTTAACCATCGATGAGTTCACCGCGCAATTACAGCAAGGTTTATCTCGTTACATTATTAATCCAGATATTACTGTAAATGTTACAAAACTTGGTGGTGTTCGTGTTTATGTATTCGGTGAAATTAATAAACCTGGTGCCTATACGTTAACTAAGTCTAGTACTGTTATTGATGCAATTGGAGCGGCAGGTAGCTTTAACTGGGATACAGCTAAAAAGAAAATTTACTTGATTCATCAAGATAATCCTGAAAAACCAATACCAATTAATTTAAATCGTATGTTGCAAACTGGAGATATGTCTGAAAACTATATTATGAGAGAGGGAGATATTCTTTATTTAACTAAAAATAGTCGTATTAACTTTGCTCGCGATATTGTTCCAATCTTATCAGGTGCATACATGGTTTCACGAATCGGTAAGGATTAAGGATAAGGTTTATCTCGTATATAAGGGGGCGTTCTTTTGCGTTCATATTTATTACCAGCTATATTGTTTATTGCTGATATTGCGACAATTGTTATTGTGGCATTCATCAGTTTATTTATTAGATTTGATGGCTACATAGAATCTCGATATCTTAATCAAATGGTAGACGCATTACCTCTATTACTCGTTTCGTATATGTTGATGTTTTTGGTTATGCACCTATACACTCGTATATGGCGTTATGCAGGAATGAGAGAAGTTCTAGCTGTTTTTGTAGCTACAACTATTGGTACGGGACTCTTTTATTCCTCCATGTTTGTTTTTGGTAAATCATTACCTCGTTCTATTTATTTTATTACATGGTTCCTCACCACTGGTACAGTAGGTATGGGGCGAATGTTACTGCACTATGTGGCACTTCATTATAGTAATGGGGACGATGATGAAAATGGCCAAGTGAATGCGTTGATTATAGGCGCAGGTGATGCAGGTGCGACTATAGCTCGTGAAATTGAACGTTATCATAAGAGGTCTCGACGGATTATTGGTTTTGTGGATGACGATATGTTTAAGCATAATCGTTTGATGAACGGCTTTAGAATTTTAGGGAGTCGTGAAGATATTCCAATGCTTGTTGCGAGATATAAGGTAGAGGAAATTATAATTGCTATGCCTTCTGTAAAACGTGATGTTATCCGAGAAATTATGGAAATCTGCTCGCCTCTAAAATGTAAAATCAATACGTTACCAGGTATGTATCAATTATTAGATGATGAGGTTTTGGTATCCCATTTACATCCTATTTCCATTGAAGATCTTTTGGAACGCGATGAGATTCATCTAGATACTACAAAAGTAGAACCATATCTAAAAGATAAAGTTGTTCTTGTTACAGGTGCCGGCGGTTCTATTGGTTCTGAAATTTGTCGTCAAGTATTACGGGTAAAACCTAACAAACTATTGCTATTAGGTCATGGTGAAAATAGTATTTATCTAATTCACCAAGAGTTGCGTTCTATTGCGCCTAAAGGTGTACTGATTCCTATTATTGCAGATATTCGAGATAAGAATCAATTAGATCAAATTTTTACTGATTATCATCCAGATGTAGTTTTTCATGCAGCAGCTCATAAACATGTACCACTTATGGAAATTCAACCGATTGCAGCCGTACTTAATAATATTTATGGTACACGTAATGTCGCTGATGTAGCTGGTGCTCATGGGGTTGAACGATTTGTTATGATTTCTACAGATAAAGCTGTGAATCCAACTAGTGTTATGGGTGCCACAAAACGAGTGGCAGAAAAAGTTGTACTTGGTATGAATCATAAGTATAATACAAAATTTATTACCGTTCGTTTTGGTAATGTACTGGGGAGTCGGGGATCTGTTATTCCATTGTTTCGAAAACAAATTGAAGCAGGTGGTCCTGTAACTGTTACAGATCCAGAGATGACTCGTTACTTTATGACTATTCCTGAAGCAAGCCAGCTTGTGTTACAAGCGGGTGCAATGGGTACTGGTGGAGAGGTGTTTCTATTAGATATGGGAGAACCAGTAAAAATTGTTGATTTAGCAAAAAATATGATTCGTCTTTCTGGGTTTGAGCCATATAAAGATATACGAATTGAGTTTACTGGCTTACGTCCAGGTGAAAAGTTATATGAAGAGTTATTAACTGCTGAGGAAGGTACAAACACAACTACACATAAAAAAATTTTTGAAGCTGCCTTAGAAGATGTAGACCAAGAATGGTTAAGTGCTAAAATTGAGCGGTTTGAAACATGTAAATCTGATTTGGATGTAATCAATGTATTACAAGATATTGTTCCTACATATCATCCAAATCATAATGTATAACAATTTAGTTAAAATTATTTATTTGGAACTGTAATTTATATATTAGTAAGATATACAGTTGATATTCCTAAGAGGGAGAGACTCTGTTGTTTGTAAATTTTTACAGAAAGGGGTATATGGGTGGAACAAATTATTGATTTAAAAGAGGTGGGTAGAGTCCTCGTTAAAAAGCGCCGTAAAATTATTAATATCACGGTGGCTTGTATGGTATTAGGTGGTGTCTATGGATTAATTGCACCGTCTACATATCAATCTACATCTATGTTACGTATTAAACAATCTCAAGGCTTAAGTAACTCTGTTTTATCAAGTGTTAATGGATATTCTGATTCTATGGCACGCCAATTGATGAATACAGATGCAGAAATCTTAAAAAGTCGTAATGTTGTAGAACCTGTTATTTCCGCTATTGAGGATCCAGAAGGAACAGGTAAAGCTCCGACATATGAAGAATTTGTTAAAACGCGTATTGAAACAAAACCGTATAAAGAAACTGAGTTACTACAAGTTAGTGTAACTGGTAAAAGCCCTGAACAAGCGCAAGAGGCAAATCAATTATTAATTGATACTTTCTTGAAGCGCTTGGCAGATATTTCTCACGTAGAACAACGTTCTACTCGTGAATTTTTACAAAAACGCGTTGTTACTGCAAAAGAAGAATTAGAACAAGCGGAAAAAAAATTACAACAATTCCAAGTGGATAATAAAGTGTATTCTACTGCTGACCAAATGAAAGGGTTAACAGATAAGATTACTCTTATTGATCGCGAAAAAGCTCAAAATCAACTGGATTTGGAAACAGCTCAAGCCGCTTTAGGTAGCATTAATGAGCAGTTGGGATCAGCAGGTAAAAGTATTTCAGATAGTGCAACTGTTCAAGCTTATAAAGGTCAGTTAGCTGATTTAGAGGCACGTAAAGCTTCTTATGTTGGTAAATATACGGATGAGCATCCAGCGATGAAAGAGATTAACCAACAAATTGAAGAGGCTAAGAGTGGTCTAAATGCAGAAATTAATGCTATTGCAACCCAACAAGCTCCATCTAGCAATTCTGCTCAACAAGGTTTATTAGCAGATAAATTTAGAAATGAAGCTGCTTTAGCTGTAGCACAAGGTAAAGAATCTACGTTAGCTAATCTTGATAAAGAAAACGAAGATGCTATGAAAAACTTACCAGAAAAAGAACGTGGATATATCCAAGCTAAACGTGATGTTGATGTGGCACAAGATATCTATGAAATGCTTTCTAAACGCTTAGAAGAAGCTAAGGTAGCCGAGGTAATGGTGCCAAATGAAGTACAAATTGTTGATGCGCCTACATTGCCAGAAAAAGCTATTGCTCCTCGTAAGGTTCTTATTGTATTAGGCTCTGCAGTTTTAGGTCTTATTCTTGCTTGTCTTTACACATTGGGCCAGTTCTTCTGTAATCGCAAGGTTCAGTCTGTACAAGAAATTAATGATATTCTTGGCATTGAAAACTTAGGTGTTATTCCAAATCATGATGAAAAGGAAGAAGAACCTAGTAATCGTATTATTACATTGTGGCGCAAAGTGAGAGGTTAAGATGATTAGACTAATTTCTAATGAACGTGGTGATACACCGCTTGTAGAAGCATATCGTACATTGCGTAGCAATTTACAATATGTATGCAATCAACATAAATGTAAGATAATTTGTATTACAGCGGCAACTAGTGGAGAAGGTACTTTTGAGGTAGCGGCTAATACGGCAATAGCCTTATCGAAAAATAATAATAAAGTTCTTTTAGTAGATGGTAATTTACGTAATCCAATTCAACATCTAGCATTTAATGTACAAAATAAGGGGCTTACTAATGCCGTAATTCTGGATGAAGATTTAACAATTCATCGTAATATTGTTCCTCATTTAGATGTGCTTACAGCAGGTGAAGTAGTTAGTCATCCTTCAGAGGTAGTTGATTCAAGTAAATTATCTACAATATGGGATTACATTCGTGATGAATACGATGTGGTTATCATTGATACACCACCGGTATTAGATGTTACGGATGCTGTTGTATTAGCTGAAAAATCAGATGGCGTTATGCTTGTCGTTAAAAATGAGATTGCAAGTCCTAAAGACTTAACTGAAGCTAAGAAAAGACTTACTCAAGTTGGTATTCCTTTATTAGGTTCTATCGTTATTGATGCATAATCCCCACTTTAACATATATTCAATCTGATAAATCAAGCGTATCGATTAGGTACAGAAAGTTATGAGGTGATTTATATGAAAATTAATTTTTCTCCTCCCGATATTACAGAGTTAGAAATTAATGAAGTCGTTGAAGCCTTAAAGAGTGGCTGGATTACGACAGGTCCGCGTACTAAGCAATTAGAGAAAAAAATTGCGGAACAGTTAGGTACACCTAAAGCTGTTTGTTTAAACTCTGCTACCGCGGCGCTTGAAATGTCTCTTCGAGTATTAGGTATTGGTCCTGGTGATGAGGTAATTACTAGTGCTTATTCCTATACGGCTAGTGCAAGTCCTGTTGTTCATGTAGGGGCTACACTAGTTATTGTAGATACTCAAAAAGATTCATTTGAAATGGATTATGATGCAGTGGCTCGTGCTATTACACCTAAAACAAAGGCAATCATTCCTGTAGATATTGCAGGGGTGCCTTGTGATTATGACCGTTTACACTCTATTGTAAAAGAAAAGAAAGCGCTATTTACACCTGCCAATGATATTCAAAAAGCATTGGGACATATTCCTATCGTAGCGGACTGTGCTCATTCCTTTGGTGCTTCATACAAAGGTATACCAACTGGTAATGTAGCTGATTTTAGTAGTTTTTCCTTCCATGCAGTAAAGAACTTTACGACTGCCGAAGGGGGCTGTGCTACATGGCGACATATAGATGGTATTGATGATGAAGTCATTTATAAACAATTCCAATTATTATCTTTGCATGGACAAGATAAGGACGCCCTTGCTAAGACAAAGGCTGGTGCATGGGAATACGATATTAAGGGTACATATTATAAATGTAATATGACCGATATTATGGCGGCTATTGGTTTGGCTCAATTTGAAAGATACCCAAAACTGTTAGCACGACGTAAGGAAATCATCGCAGCTTATGATGCAGGTTTTAAAGATTTACCTGTTACATTGTTACATCATTTTACTGATGAACATCAAAGTAGTGGACACTTATATTTAGTACGATTAGATGGTCAAGATGCTGAATACCGTAATAAGATAATCGAGGCTATGGCTGAAGCGGGTATTGCAACCAATGTTCACTATAAGCCAATTCCTATGCATACGGCTTATAAGAACTTAGGATTTAGCATTGATGATTATCCAAATGCTTATAATCAATTTAAAAATGAAATCACATTGCCTCTTCATACATTGCTAACGAATGAAGAAGTGCAATATATCATTGAAACATTTAAAAGGATTATTACCGAATGTTAGTAAAAAACTTTCACGATCTACCACAAGAGTTGCAGTGTGAAGAGGTGCGTCCATACTTTGAAATATTGAATCAAAGACGAACAAGCCTTCTTTGTAAAAGTATTTTTGACCGTGTTATAGCCGCTGGTATGCTTATTGTATTAAGTCCTGTATTTTTGGTGTTAGCCATCATGATTAAACGAGATAGCGAAGGAGAGGTATTCTTCCGCCAAACTCGAGTGACGCAATATGGTCGTACCTTTGGTATCTATAAATTTCGTACCATGGTAAAAAATGCAGAATTATTAGGTGCTCAAGTAACATCACAAAATGATATGCGCGTTACAAAGGTAGGCAATATGCTTCGTAGCTGTCGTCTTGATGAATTACCTCAGCTAATCAATATCCTATTAGGCGATATGAGTTTTGTTGGTACAAGACCTGAGGTACCTCGCTATGTGGCAGCTTATACGGATGAGATGAAAGCTACTTTGTTATTACCGGCTGGTGTAACTAGTGTGGCTAGCATTACCTATAAAGATGAAGATCAACTTTTACAACATGCTCAAAATGTAGATGAAGTGTATATCAATGAAGTGTTACCAGGCAAGATGGCTTGGAATTTAAAAAGTATTAAAGAGTTTTCTTTTTTACAAGATATTAAAACGATGGTTGATACAGTACTGGCTGTTTTACGTTAAGAGAGGTCCCTATGAGTACATCTATGACAAAGGAAATACAAGATAAAGAGCTTAGTATGTTGCTGTACTTTAAAGAGTTTTGTGACAAACATAATTTGCGCTTTTACCTCTGTGGCGGTGGCCTCATTGGGGCTATACGTCATAATGGCTTTATACCTTGGGATGACGACTTGGATTTATTTATGCCACGTCCAGATTACGAAAAGTTAGCTGAACTGTGGCCTAAGTATGCAGATACAGAACGGTATACTTATTGTCGTACAGATCGACACCATATCTATCATGATGCAGGTGCTTCTATTAGAGATAATGATACGACATTTATTAATCGCCATAGTATGTATGAAGATATTTGTCATGGTTTAGCTCTTGAAATCATGCCTATTGATGGTTGTGCACCAGGTAAAATTAGTCGAGTGCTACAACTGATGTGGGCTATGACCTTTGCGCTTTTCAATGCACAACGGCTTCCAGATAATAAAGGACCGATATATCGTGCATTAGCAGGTTGTATCTACAAGGTATTCTCTAGTCAGTCATTACGTTACCATATATGGCGTTTTGCTGAAAAGCAAATGACCAAATATGATTTCAATACGAGTAAGGAGTGTACTGAGTTAATTGGTAGTTTAAAAGGCATGAAGTTACGTCATCCTCGAGAAGACTTTGCTTCTGTTGTATATAAAGCCTTTGAGGGCCATCAGATACCTGTTATGAAAGGGTATGAAAGATATTTACATCTTATTTGGGGCGATTATATGCAATTACCACCAGTAGAACAGCGTGTAGCTAAACATGATGCTGTATTTGCTGATTTACATACACCTTACAAGGAGTATAAAGGCATACATTATGCCAAGAACTAAGCTCAACTTTAAGGAGGGGCTATGAAACGAATAGCAGTAATCTTTGCGGGTGGCGTCGGTGCTCGTATGAAGAATAGCAAGACGCCAAAACAGTTTCTTGAATGGAATGGTAGACCTATTTTGATTCAAACCTTAGATGTGTTTGAACAGACCGACTCTATTGATGGTATTGTTTTAGCCTGTAAAGCAGAGTGGATTGATCATACTCAAAATCTTATTAAAGAAGCAGGTTTACAAAAAATTGTATCTATTGTTCAAGGTGGAGACAGTGCTTTAGACTCTCAATATAATGGATTGATAGAGGCAAAACGGTTATTTCCTAATGAAGAGGTTACCGTATTGATTCACGATGGTGTTAGACCACTTGTGGATAAGGCAACAATAGAGCGAAATATTGAATCTGTAGAAGCAAAGGGGTCTGCTATTACAGTCACACCTGCTATTGAAACCGTTATGGTCACAGATAATGGTTCTATAAACCGCATCTTAAATCGTAGTGAATGCCTTATGGCAAAAGCACCTCAAAGTTTTAAACTAGATGATATTCTATCGGTTCATGATCAAGCTAAAGCAGAAGGCATCCATAATTTTATAGACTCTGCCTCCATGATGATGCATTATGGATACACCTTGTATCCAGTATTGGGAGAGACAGAAAATATAAAGATTACTACACCATCTGATTATTATATGTTCACAGGTATCATTAAGAACCGTGAATTAGGAGGATTACAGGATGGGTAATTCCGTTATTAAACGCGAGTTAACAGCTTTACTACAAGATAAAGAGTACTTTGAATTCCTCCGCTATCAGCGTATTCTTGTGACAGGTGCGACGGGACTTATTGGCTCTATGTTTATAAAACTGCTTATACTTGCCAATGAATCGTATGGTCTAGATATACAGATAATAGGTCACATACGTAGTCATGATAAAGCACAAACTATTCTAGGGGACTATTTAGATAATGATTCTATTACACTTATTGATGGCTCTTTAGAATCGATTGATGTGCCTTGTGATTATATCTTACATGGTGCAGCGCCGACACAATCTAAGTTCTTTATGGAGCATCCTGTAGAAACTATTCGTACCTCTATTCATGGTACGGAAGCTATGCTTGAATTAGGTCGTCATAAAACGGTAAAAAAACTTGTGTACTTATCGAGTATGGAACAGTATGGTGTGCCTTATGAATCTGGACAAGTGATGACAGAAGAACGATTAGGGTATTTAGATCATTTAAATATTCGTAGTTCTTATTCTGAAAGTAAGAGATTATGTGAGTGTTATTGTAAGTCCTATGCTGTAGAATTTGGAGTTCCTGCTGTTATAGCTAGACTTGCTCAAACTTTTGGACCAGGTGTTCCTGTATCTGATAATCGTGTATTCATGCAGTTTACTAAGAGTGCTTTACGAAATGAAAACATTATTCTTCATACAAAAGGTGACTCCATGTCGAACTATTGTTACATTACGGATGCATTAACGGGTATCTTAACCCTCATGAAGAATGGAGAACCTGGAGAAGCGTATAATATATGTCATGATGAAGAAACACGCTCTATAGCAAGTATTGCACATTTAGTATCAAGGCATGTAAGTCATGATAAAAGCGAAGTAATTTTTGATATTCCTGAGGATGTGCAAGGCTTAGGCTATGCGCCGACAGTACACATGTTCTTAAGCTCTAAGAAGTTAAAATCTTTAGGTTGGCATCCTAAGGTGACAATGGCGCAGGCTTATGTGAGACTTGCAGAATATATTCAAGAGGAAGGCCTATGAAGAAGGAAATAATTATTGTTACCATCTCCCTTGGTAATGATGGAGCTGAACGAATTTTAACAGAGTTAGCTCGTCAATGGGTACATGATGGTCATCATATTACGGTCATCCAAACTAGTCCAAATCGTTATGGTAATGAATATACCTTAGAAAATGGGATTGAACAAATTGAAATCCATACTACAAGCTCTAATAAGGTAGTTCGATTTATGCAGGAAATTATAGAGCTAATTAAGATTTTGAAGACAAGACCTAACGCAACATGCTTGTCGTTTTTGTCGGCATCGAGCTTTATTCTAGCTATTAGTTCTTGGTTTGTGAAGAATCGCATCGTCTTTTCGGAGCGAAATAATCCGCGCAAGGTGCCTATTGGTTGGCATCAACAAGCATTGCGTAATTTTGCCTTTAGATTTGCTGATGCTCTAGTATTCCAAACAGAAGACGCTCGCTCTTACTTCCCAAAATCTGTACAGAAACGTGGTGTTATTATTCCCAATCCTATTAATGGTAAATTGCCACCACCAATAGAAGGGGAACGTGAGAAGACGATTGTTACGGCCTGTCGATTACATCCTCAAAAGAATTTGCCTATGATGATCAATGCTTTTAGCATGCTGGCAGATGAGTTTCCAGACTATAAACTTGTTATTTATGGCCAAGGTATTTTAGAGGATGAACTACGTGCTCAAATTAAAGCGCTCAATTTAGAGGATCGTATTTTATTGCCTGGCTTTGCTAGTAATATTTTAGAGAAGGTCGCACCTTGTTCTATGTATGTTTCATCATCTGATTTTGAAGGTATTTCAAACTCTATGTTAGAAGCACTAGGAATGGGTTTACCTACAGTAGTTACAGACTGCCCAGTAGGTGGTGCTCGTATGGTAATAAACAGTGGAGAGAATGGTATCCTAGTGCCTGTAGGAGATACAAAATCTATGTATGAAGCTATGCGTAGTATTCTGAAAGACCCTGTACTAGCAAGAAAACTTTCACAGGAAGCCATTAAGGTGCGCGATAAATTCCCACTATGCAAAATTGCTAAACGTTGGTTGGATGTTTTATGAGTTGTAAGGAGGAGAACCATTGAAGTTAAATATTACGGCTATTGCTGATCGCATGATATGGTTCATAACTCTAATTTTTTTAGTGTTGTCGTTGACCATTTCCTTTGCTCTTGGCGATGCGAATTATGGTGCTTATGTATTATTTGTATGCCTATTTGGTCTTATTGTTTTTTATCTTATACGAGAACAGGGAGTTATTAAATTTAAGCTTACTTCGTTACATGCTTATATGCTCCTATTTATTAGTGCATGTTATCTAAGTACTATTAATGCTATAGAGCCATCTGTAGCATTCAGTCGAAGCTTTGATATTGTAAAGATATTCTTTATGCTTATCATTTTATACATGTGTTATCAAGATAAAAAATCGGTGGACACATTATTAAAAATTGGTATGTGGACTGGTTATATAGTTTGTTTTTACACAGTATATTTCTATGGTTTAGATTACTTTATTACAGTTTTATCTTCTTCTGCACGAATTGCCAATGATGCATTAAATGCGAATACAGTTGGTTTATTAGGAGCCAATGCTATTGTCATGACATTGTATTATATGTTGTACGATCGTCCTCGTTGGTGGAATATTATTGCCCTACCTACATTAGGAATCCTAGCAGCTACTGGCAGTCGTAAAGCATTAGTGTTCGTTGTCGTTGGTACCGTATTACTATTCATTTTTAGAAGTTTACGTAGTGCTAATGTAGTGAACTCTATTGCAAAAATTATTGGATCATTGTTAGCTCTTACTATAGTTGGTGTTGCAGTATTACAACTACCTATGTTCTCGGAGGTATTGGACCGTATGTCGAGTATGGTCGATGCCTTTTCTGGTACTGGTGGTGACTCATCTACGATTATTCGTTTAGCTTTGGTAGATATAGGTTGGGATTTGTTTTATCAGTCACCTATAACTGGAGTAGGGGTTAATAATCCTTCTGTATATACCTTTTTCTTATATGGTAAAGAGAATTACTACTTACATAATAACTATATTGAATTATTAGCAGGTACTGGAGTCATTGGCTTATTGGCGTATTACTCTATGTATATATATATAGCATATAACTTAATTCGTTATCGAGATTTTCATAGTAATGAATACGTAATGGTCCTTATTTTGTTCCTTTCTCAAATTGTTATGGATATGGGGATGGTATCTTATGAAAGTAAGAGTACATACTTTTATATGATGATATTTTATTTAGAGGTGCAATTGCTCCGGAAAGGACGTAATAATGAAGCTCAGCAAATTGTGTAAAGTTGGTATGTCCTTTTTAACAAAACCTTACTATCGAACGAGAGTATTAATTAAAATGGGCTGTTATAACTCATTGTCTGATGCGGACTTTCTAAAGAAGGTATTTCCTAAATATATGGGGTATCCTCTAGATTTAGAAAATCCAAAAACTTTTAGTGAAAAGTTACAGTGGCTAAAAGTTAATTATAGAGAACCTATACAAACGGTAATGGTAGATAAGTATGAAGCCAAACTTTTGATTGCTCAGCGTGTAGGTGATCAATATATAATTCCTACACTTGCTGTATGGGATTCTGTAGAGGATATTGACCTTGATGCATTACCTAATCAATTTGTTTTGAAATGTACACATGATAGTGGGGGCATCGTAATTTGTAAAGACAAATCATCTTTTGACTTCGAAGCAGCTAAAGCTAAATTAAGTGCATCCTTACACCGGGATTATTCGCGTATAGCCAGAGAGTGGCCTTATAAAGATGTTCCTCGTCGGATTATAGCAGAGGAATATTTATCTGAGTTAGGTAGCAATGAAATCTTAGACTATAAAATGTATTCTTTCCATGGAGAACCAAAATTAACAGTAGTATGTTCAAATCGTTTTTCTAAGACTGGAACACGTATGAACTTTTATGATATTGATTGGGAGCCAATGGGAATTCATTTTGGTCATTATCCACCATTGTCTACGGAGTTTCCTTTGCCCGTTACGTATGATGAGATGAAACGTTTAACCGCTGAACTTAGTAAGGATTGTCCGTTTTTACGTGTTGATTTTTATGAAATTAAAGGGCGCCTATATATTGGAGAGTTAACATTTTTCCCTGGTGCTGGATTTGAAAAGTTTCGTCCTATGTCAAAGGATTATGAATTAGGGGAGTGGTTACATCTTGAGAATTTACATCGGAGCTGATTTAGTTCCTACAGATATTAATAAATCATTATTTGAAAATGGTAATGGTGAAGCATTAGTAGGTAAAGAGCTGTATGAAATTCTTAAACAATCTGACTTAAATGTTTTTAACCTAGAGGTTCCTCTTACTGATGTAGAAACACCAATTGTGAAATTTGGTAATAATTTAATTGCACCTACAAAAACAATTCATGGCTATAAGGCGTTAGAACCAATATTTTTAACCTTAGCTAATAATCACTCCTTAGATCAAGGTGAGGAAGGTTTAACAACAACCTTAAATTTGTTGAAAGATCAAGATATTGCACATGCTGGGGCAGGTTCTAGTTTGAAGGAAGCTAAAAAGCCATTTATCTTTGAAAAAGAAGGTATACGAATAGGATTTTACTTATGTGCAGAACATGAGTTTACCGTTGCTTCTTGCCATACAATGGGGGCTAATCCATTTGATGTATTAGAGAGCTTTGATGAAGTTTTAGCTTTAAAAGAGCAGTGTGATTATGTCATAGTTTTATACCATGGTGGTAAGGAATTCTATCGTTATCCATCACCGATGTTACAACGCTACTGCCGCAAGTTTATTGATAGAGGTGCAAATCTTGTTATGTGTCAACATAATCACTGCGTAGGCTCTCGTGAAGACTATAATGGTGGTTCTATCATTTATGGTCAAGGTAACTTTATTTTTAATTCTGAATTTTATATAAACCATAAGGAATTCGTAAAAGATTCCTTATTAATCCGTGTAGAGGCAACAAAGGATAGTTTTATTGTATCTGAAGTACCAATTCGTAGCACTGAAATGGGAACACGTCAAGCTACTGAATCAGAAGCGGATGAAACTTTGACAGCTTATAAACAACGAAGTGAAAACATTAAAGATGCTCACTTTGTAGCTCAAGCCTATAAAGATTTTGCTGATACTCATATAAAGCGTTATTTGCGCGAATTTATTGGCAGATCATGTATTATACGTGCTATCAATGCATTATTTAGTCGAAAGTTAATGCAACTCATTTTAGGCAAAACAAGTTATTTAGCAATTCAAAACTACTTGGAATGTGAAGCTCACCATGAATTATTCTTGAGGGGCATTAAGAATATCAATAAAAAATAATGGATACTAAAATAGTAGCTGCTGCTAAATGGTCTGTCATAACAGAAGTTTTAGCAAAGCTTATTACACCACTAACAAATATAATATTGGCTCATATGCTGGCGCCAACTGCGTTTGGTATATTGGCAACGATTATGATGGTTATATCATTTGCAGAAATGCTTGCTGATGCAGGATTTCAGAAGTTCCTTGTACAACATGAGTTTGAAAGTGATAAAGAAAAGCAAGAGGCTACAGATGTGGCTTTTATTGCGAATTTAGTTCTTTCGATACTCTTGTGGGGAGGCATTATAATCGGTCGAGATGAATTGGCTGTACTAGTTGGCAACAATGGTTTAGGTATTCCGTTGGCTATAATGGGGGCCATGATTCCGCTCTCTGCTTTTAGTAGTGTACAAATGGCCTTGTATCGACGAGACTTTAACTTTAAGTTTCTTCTTAACATTCGGCTCATTACAATTCTGACGCCTATATTAATATCCATACCTATGGCGCTTATGGGATATGACTACTGGTCTTTGATCGTTGGTATGTTAGGGGCTCAGTTGTTTACGGCTTTAGCCTTATTAAAGAGTAGGAAAAATCAAATCCATCTATTCTTTAGTTCTCGAGTCTTTATGAACATGTTTAGCTATAGTGCATGGTCACTGGCAGAAGCATTTTCTATTTGGCTTACTGCTTGGGTAGATACCTTTATTATTAGCCGATTTCTCGATGCTTACTATTTAGGGATATATAAAATGCCTATGGCTATTGTTACAACTGTCATGGCTATGGCGACGTCCTCATTAGCTCCGGTGTTGTTTGCCGCGCTAAGTCGAGTACAACATGATCAACAGGAGTTTTCAAAGACGTTCTTTACCTTCCAACGCTATATGGCTTTATTCTTAGTTCCTATAGGGGTGGGGTTGTTTGTATTCCAAGATTTTGTGGTGCATTTATTACTTGGTCCACAATGGACTTTAGCTGGTATCGTTTTAGGATCTTGGGCACTGAGCTCTGCTATTATGACAGTAACGGCAAACTTAATTTCTGAAATCTTTCGTGCAAAAGGGGAGCCTAACTTATCATTTTGGACTCAAATATTGCACTTAGTTGTATTAATACCGGTTATTTATATTTGTATTCAATATGATTTTAGTACCTTTGTTTATGCTCGCTCGATAGTACGTATGGAAATGTTAATGGTTGCTATGATTTTCTTAGCATTATTTATACATATGAGTGCCTTACGGGTAATTACTAATATCGGTGTATATTTAGTTACTGCATCTATTGTAGGAGCTCTTGCATATAGCACTTTACATTTGTACGATTCCGTATGGTGGACTGTAGCATGTATGCTCTTATGTGTAGTATTATATATAGCTATTTTATGTATTATCCCATCTGAGCGTGCTATGATTACTTCTGGATTTAAAAGAATCTTGAGTAAGGTGCAGCGCTCATAATTAACAGAACTATGAAAGGAGTACATATGCTTTCAAAAAATGTAGACTTAAACAATACGGTGATCCTTGTAACGGGAGCCGCTGGATTTATAGGGGCTAATCTTGTTATGTCCTTATTATCTGAAGCAGAAGAGACTCAAATTATTGGCATAGATTCTGTTAATGATTACTATGACGTGGCCTTAAAGGATTATCGATTACAACAAATTGATGAAATAAGTAAAGATAATAAGAATACATGGATTTTTAAAAAAGGTAATATTGCAGATAAGGATTTTATTGAAGAGATCTTTTCTACTTATAAACCTCGTATTGTTGTCAACTTGGCAGCACAGGCTGGGGTACGTTACTCTATTACTAACCCAGATGCGTATATCGAGTCTAATATTATTGGTTTTTACAATATATTAGAGGCATGTCGTCATTCTTATGATAATGGTGAAAGTGGAGTGGAACATTTAGTCTATGCTTCATCATCTTCTGTATATGGTGCGAATAAACAAATTCCATACTCTACAGAGCATAAAGTAGATAATCCCGTATCTCTTTATGCAGCTACAAAAAAATCAAATGAATTATTGGCTTATTCTTATGCCAAGTTATATAACATTCCTAGTACAGGACTTCGCTTCTTTACAGTATATGGTCCGGCAGGCCGACCAGATATGGCGTACTTTGGTTTTACTAATACGTTGCGAAGCGGCGGTACTATAAAAATCTTTAATTATGGTAATTGTAAACGTGATTTTACCTATATTGATGATATTGTGGAGGGCGTATCTAAGGTGATGTGTGCCGCTCCAGAACGTCGTAATGGCGCTGATGGGTTACCTGTTCCTCCCTATGCTATCTATAATATAGGTAATAGTCATCCTGAAAATTTACTTGATTTTGTGCGTATTCTGTCAGAGGAATTAGTTGCTGCTGGTGTATTACCAGAAGATTATAATTTTGAAGACCATAAAGAGTTAGTGGCTATGCAACCCGGTGATGTACCTGTAACTTATGCAGATACAAGTGCTTTAGAAAAAGACTTTGGATTCAAGCCTAATACATCTTTACGTGAAGGATTACGAAAATTTGCTATATGGTATAAAAAGTTTTATATGATGGAGGGCAAATAAATGAAGATAGCAATTGCTGGTACAGGTTATGTAGGCCTTTCAAATGGTGTTTTATTAGCACAACATAATGAAGTGGTGGCTCTCGATATTATTCCTGAAAAGGTAGAAATGTTAAATCGCAAAGAGTCACCTATTGTAGATGCGGAATTGCAAGAATATTTAGCTACTAAAAAATTAAATTTTAAAGCTACATTAGATCCTGCTGAGGCTTTTAAAGGTGCTGATTATGTTATTATTTCAACTCCTACTAATTACGATCCACAAAAAAATTTCTTTGATACATCTTCTGTAGAGCAAGTTATTAAAACAGTACTAGATATTAATCCTGATGCTATTATGATTATAAAATCAACTGTGCCTGTTGGATATACCGTTCAAATGCGTAAAGAGTTTAATACGGAGAATTTAATCTTTTCCCCCGAGTTCTTACGTGAAGGTAAAGCTTTATATGATAACTTACATCCTTCCCGTATTGTGGTAGGAGAAAATTCTGAACGGGCCCGTCGTTTTGGTCAACTATTAGCTGATGGTGCCGTTAAAGAAAATATACCTCAATTATATACGGACTCAACGGAAGCAGAAGCTATTAAGTTATTTGCTAATACGTATTTAGCACTTCGTGTGGCGTATTTTAATGAGCTTGATTCCTATGCCGAGGTACGGGGCCTTAGTACAAGCCAAATCATTAATGGTGTTTGTTTAGACCCTCGGATTGGTGATTTCTACAATAATCCATCCTTTGGTTATGGTGGATATTGCTTACCAAAAGATACTAAACAATTATTAGCTAATTATAATGATGTTCCACAAAACTTGATTTCGGCCATTGTAGATGCAAACCGTACTCGTAAAGATCATGTAGCTGATGTTATTATTAGTAAAAATCCTAAAATTGTTGGTATTTATCGCTTGACGATGAAAATGAACTCTGATAACTTTAGAGCATCTGCAATACAAGGTGTGATGAAGCGTATTAAGGCAAAAGGCATAGCAGTAGTTGTGTATGAACCGACTCTTGATGCAGAAGACTTTTTTAACTCACCTGTAATTCGCAACTTTGAAGACTTTAAACGTGTTAGTGATGTCATTGTTGCTAATCGTTGGGATAATAGTCTAGAAGATGTGAAGGATAAAGTTTACACAAGAGATATTTTTGACCGCGATTGAGGTAGATATGTATTATGGCGTTTAGGAGAGGACTATGAAACGTTGTATACTATATATTTTATTAGGCTTAATTGTGTTTTTTATATGGGATAATTCGATGCAAAATGGTGGATCTTCAGATGGATTTAGTATATTTTTTGCAGAGGCTTTTGTACCTATAGTAAATAAATTAGGCTTTCATGGAAATATATGGACCTTGAATAGGATTGTTCGAAAATTAGCCCATCTCACAGAGTTTACAATCCTTGGTAGTGTTTTATATACGATTCTACGTCGATATATTACATATGGTACAGTAATAAAGACTATAGCTTTAGGAATACTGATAGCTAGTCTTGATGAATTTATACAATTGTTTTCACCAGGTCGTAGCTCTCAACTTTCTGATATTTTAATTGATACTATCGGTGTTATTCTTGGGCTTTTATTGGTAAAATTAGTTTATTATATTGGATACAAGAGAAGTACATTTAAAAATTAATTTGTTAATAATATACCGATACGTAAAAATACCTCATAGTCATAGTGATTATGAGGTATTTTTAATGAAATTAAGGTGAGAATATTAAAAAAATATTAAATAAACATATTATAGTTTATCTATTTTTATATAAAAACCACTATACAAGCCACTTTTCCCTTGATATAATCATGAATAGAAAATGAAAAATAAATGAGAATAACATGAACTTTATAA
This sequence comes from Veillonella sp., assembly GCA_018367495.1. The sequence goes on from JAGZGB010000017.1 coordinate 21,914, forward strand.
AGAGGACGATTTCTGTAAGGGAGTATCGTAAGTAGAAGGGAAAGAATATGAATCGCGTTGTTGATTTACATGGTTGTATTTTGCCAGCTGTATTAGGGCCTCAAGGGCCACTAACAATGGCAGAAACAGTAAAAATGATAAAATCTTTGGTCGAACAAGGTATTACAGATATTTTTAGTACACCTGATGTAACTGTATGTATGGATAAGAATACATGGGATGCAATGGGGACAACACTAAATGATGTGAAGCTTGCAGTAGGGGAACAACAAGTGGATGTCACTATTCATAGTGGGGCTCGAGTTATGCTTTGTGATGAAATGATCGAATATATTGCAGCTCATCGTAATCAATATTTATTGGGAAATAGCCATTTTATGTTAGTTTCAATCCCTGAAAATAGCAAAATCCATCATATTAATGCATGGTTAATAGATTTGCTCAATATGGGGATTATTCCTATTATTAGTGAAGTAGAAACACATCGTCAACTGTTTACAAAACCAGAGCAATTATTGGAATGGGTAGATAAAGGCATTTTAATTCAATGTAATATGGCATCATTTAATCATAGTCAGTCTAACTATCATAGAGCTATTGAATTATATCGTAATGGACTAATTCACTTCTTAGGTACTGGGTATTGTAGTGAAAGTGATGTACAAGCTCATCAAGGATACGTAGAAGCTATTTCCAAATTAGATAGCACATACAAAAAAGATTTGTTGCCGAATATTCATCTTAATGAGCGCGATCTTTTAGCTGATCGTACATTCTATCCTGCAGTTCCTTCTGGTTGGATAGGTCAAAAGACCAACTTTTTGTCGCGTCTATTTGGCTTTACATTGTAATTGGTATAGGTTCTTTTATTCATGCTGTATTGGTATGTCTGAAAGAACCTATTTTTGCTTTATATTGTATTTTTTCTTGAAAACAACCACCATATATAGTATACTGAGTTAGCAGTAAAAAATAGAGGATTTAGTAATAATTCTTTACATTTTTACATATAAATTTATAAAAAGTATGGTTTACCATACTTTTTTCTATGTCTTAACATATGTTTTAGCGGTAACAAAATGGGGAGGTTGCCAATATGTTGCAGGTCATCAAACGGGATGGTACAAAGGTGCCTTTCGACAAACACAAAATTGCTTTAGCTATTGAAAAGGCTGAACATAGTAGTACAGGGTTGTACGAAGAAGGGTTAGCAGAGCGTATTGCAAATGAAATTGAAGATTATGCTCATAAACTCCAAAAAGATATGACAATTTATGCTATTGAAGATCAAGTGTATTATAAGTTGATTGAGTATCATAATCCTGCAACGGCACGTGCCTATGAAGGTTATAAAGCTGTTCAAGCTTTCAAACGTCGTCAAAACACGACGGATGAAGATGTAATTGGTTTATTAGATCGTAGTAATGTTAGTGTTCTTGATGAGAATTCAAATAAAGATGCTGCAATCGTATCTACACAACGGGATTTGATTGCCGGTGAAGTATCTAAGGATATTGCTCGACGTAAGTTAATTCCTACGGATATTTTAGAGGCTCATGATAGTGGTGCTATCCATTTTCATGATATGGATTACATTATTCAGCCCATGTTTAACTGTTGCTTAATTAATTTAGAGGATATGCTCAATAATGGCACAGTTATTAATGGTAAAAAGATTGATACACCTAAATCTTTTCAAGTTGCATGTACAGTAACAACTCAAATTATTGCACAAGTTGCGTCTGGTCAATATGGTGGCCAAAGTATTAATGGTATCGATCGTATCTTGGCACCGTTCGTACGTAAATCTTACGAAAAAATTCTTAACAATGTTATTGAAGAACAAGTTGAAATTTACGGGATGGAACCAAATATGGAAAAGGCCCGTGAAATTGCTTGGAAACGTACGCGTAAAGAAGTTAAGGATGGAATCCAAACAATCCAATATCAAATCAATACATTAATGACTACTAATGGTCAATCTCCATTTGTTACATTGTTTATGTATTTTAAACCTGATTATGAATATGCTAAAGAAGCTGCTCTTATTACAGAAGAGATTTTAAGTCAACGTATTAAAGGCGTAAAAAATGAGGCTGACGTATATATTACGCCAGCATTTCCTAAATTGATTTATGTTCTTGATGAACATAATGTAACGCCTGATAGTCCATATTATTATTTAACTGAACTAGCTGCACAATGTACTGCTAAACGCATGTATCCAGATTACATTTCCGCTAAGAAGATGAAAGAAAACTATGAAGGTAATGTATTTAGCCCGATGGGATGCCGTTCTTTCTTATCTCCTTGGAAGGATGAAAACGGGAACTATAAATTTGATGGCCGTTTTAATATGGGTGTTGTAAGTTTGAACTTGCCTCAAATTGGTATCTTAGCTCGCGGTAGTGAAGAGAAGTATTTTGAAATTCTAGACAAACGTCTCGAATTAGCAGAAAAAGCATTATTATTAAGATATAATCTATTAAAAGATGTGGTTAGTGATGTTTCTCCAATCCATTGGCAACATGGTGCTATTGCACGCCTGAAAAAAGGTGAAAAAATCGGTCGATTCCTCACTGGTGGCTATGCAACAATCTCTCTTGGTTACATCGGTATCTATGAAGCGACTCGTCTGATTACTGGTGAATCTAATACAGGTGAAAAAGGCCGTGTATTTGCCATGAAAATCATGGATCGTTTAAACGAGGCTATTAATCTATGGCATGACAAACATAACCTTGGTTTTGGGTTATATGGTACACCTGCAGAAAGCTTAACAAATCGATTCTCGTCTTTAGATCGTGCTCGTTTTGGTGTGATTGAAGATATTACTGATAAAGGATATTATACTAATAGTTATCACGTAAATGTTCGTGAAGAAATCAATGTATTTGATAAGTTTAATTTTGAATCTGAATTCCAAAAGAAATCGACAGGCGGTTGTATTTCCTATGCAGAAATTCCAAATATGACTAACAATATTCCGGCTGTTTTGACTATGATTCGATATATTTATGATCATATTTCTTATGCTGAGTTTAATACCAAGTCTGACTATTGTCACGAATGTGGTTTTGATGGTGAAATTAAGGTCAATGAACATAATGAATGGGAATGTCCACGATGCCATAACACAAATCGTGATAAATTAACAGTTATTCGTCGTACTTGTGGCTACTTAGGTGAAAACTTCTGGAATGAAGGTCGTACGAAGGAAATTAAAGATCGTGTAATGCATATCTAATAATAAATAGTATTAGTATTTATTATTATAATTTTATATATGATAAAAGCTGTGCCTAAGGCACAGCTTTTACTGTATCTACAAGAAATTGAAATATATCTATATAGTGCTATTCAAAGTTGATAAACAGTACATGGAGGTAATGATGAGATATGGTCAAATAAGGCAATATGACATTGCCAATGGAGAAGGCATTCGTACATCTATATTCGTAACGGGCTGTACACATTGCTGTTATAACTGTTTTAATGAAGAGTATCAAGATTTTAAAGCCGGTCAAGAATGGACTCAAGCTGAAACTGATTTAGTTGTATCGTATGTGAAAAATCCTACTTGCTCAGGCTTAACTTTATTGGGTGGGGAACCTTTTCAAAATGTACAAGGTTTATTACCCGTGGTGCAGGCAGTCCGCGCAGCAGTACCGGCAAAGAAAATTTGGGCCTATTCAGGTTATGAAATAGATGATATCTTAGATGATGAGTTGAGAAGCACATTATTACATGAAATTGATATTTTAGTAGATGGTCGCTTTATAGAAGAACTAAAAGACCCTGCATTACGCTTTAGAGGGTCATCTAATCAGCGTATTATAGATGTTAAAAAAACATTAGAAACTGGTGAAGTCGTATTAGCAATGGAGTAAGTATGACATTTGATAAACGTTTAATAGGGCTCATAATTATTGTAGGATTTATAGCAGGATTAGTGGGGGCTTCTTATACACATTTAATGCATAGTATTCAGCATTTTGTATATCATTATTCTTCTGTAGATCATATGAGTTTTGGTGCTGCTGTAGCGTGGGTATCTCCAGTAGAACGATTGATACCACTCATTATTTGTGGTCTAATTGGTGGCGTGGGTTGGTTCCTTATTCATCAATATGGTAAAGGTGTTGTAGATATCAAAACTGCCGTTTCCGGCAAGATGGATATGGATCCTATTACTACTGTTTTACATGCAACATTACAAATTATTACAGTAGCTATTGGATCACCATTAGGGCGAGAAGTGGCGCCACGTGAAGCAAGTGCGGGGATTACAACTTTTTTAGTTAAACACTTTGACATAAAACAAGAAGATCGCCAATTATTGATTGCTTGTGCTGCAGGCGCTGGCTTGGCGGCTGTTTATAATTCACCGTTATCAGCGGCAATTTTTACGTTAGAAACCTTGCTCCTTACTTGGAATATACGCGCTATAAGTGCTGCGCTTATTTGTTGCGGATTAGCGACTTTTGTAACTCGACAAGCCGGTGTGGGTGATGTCATTCAATATACAATGGCTCAACCTAGCTTGGGTAGTCATTATGTAGAATTCTCTATCGCCTTGGGGGCTATTGTTGCTTTAGGTGTGGTTCTATTTAATATTACTCAAAGTAAGTTGCCTTCTATTCATCGTAGCAGTCCCGTTATGATTCTCATTTCTATCGTAGCATTTACGCTAATTGGTGCGTTAGCTATGTATTTTCCTGAAATTCTTGGGAACGGTAAAGCTGGGAATGAATTGACCTTTACTAATGATATTACATGGACTTATGCATTAGGATTATTTGGTTCTAAGTGGGTAGCGGTATTACTTGCATTAGCAGCTGGTGTTTATGGTGGGCGTATTACTCCATCTATGATGTTGGGAAGTACGTTAGCCATTGTATTTGGTACTTTTTGGTCTATTGCTGTAGCTCCTATATCATTGGGGATGGCTGCCTTTATCGGTGCCGTAGCATTTTTAGGACTCGCACAAAAAATGCCTATGACCTCATGTGTATTTATGCTTGAGCTTTCAAGATTTTCTGTAGAAATGTTGTTCCCTATAGCGTTAACTATGGGGACAGCACTTATGGTGGAACAAATTGTTCAGACCAAGTTAAATATGAGTAAATAGTTTCTAAAGTAGAGTGTTTATAAATATCTATAATTAGATATTTGATTGATTTATAAGGCTATATCTAGTTATTTTAAAAGCCAATTTAAGCTTGAGAATTCAAAACAAACGCGGATAGTTGATAAACAACTATCCGCGTTTGTTATTTGAGTGATTATTTATATATGAGTTTATACGATTTTAGCATTTTTATCATATTCTTCGCCACCTGCATCAGGAAGTATACCGTATTCGATAGTCCACAAGTGTTTATATTTTAAAGCTTGATTGTGAATACGTTCAATTTGAGTTTCGTCTGTGCGAACAATATGAGCTGGAATACCGACTACTAATGAGTTAGGAGGAATTACAGTATTTTCTTTTACTACTGCACCAGCTGCGATAATAGATCCAGAGCCGATATGACAACCACTTAGTACAATGGCACCCATGCCAATTAAAACATTATCTTCAATTGTGCTTGCATGAACAATTGCACCGTGGCCAACTGTTACATAATCACCGAGGATACATGCTTTATCGTCATCTACATGTAATACAGAGTTATCTTGTACATTAGAGTAACGACCTACTACAATCTTGTTTACATCACCACGAAGTGCACAGTTTTGCCAAATAGATGCATATTCTTTAAGTTCTACATCACCAGCAAGCTCAGCACCGGGCATTACACAACTTTTAGGATCTAATTTTGGATATTTTCCATGAAATGGTAACATATGACACTCCTAATTTATTAAACGATTTCTAGAAGGCGTTGTGCCTTACGAATAGACATAATAGCTTCATTCATTACTGTTTGAACAATTGTATGAGCAGGCTCAATAGCTACAAGGCGATTTAAAGCTTGACCAACTTGTACGGCGCCGTTTACAACATCGCCATCAATAGCAGCACGTTTATTAGTACCTTGAGACATTTTGGTGCGCTCTTCAGGTGTAGTAACACCATCAGTTTCTGCAGCTAGGTAGCGAGTCGTGAATTCGTTTTTCAAGCTACGGACACCACCGTGACCAGAGAGAAGACCTGTTACGACAGAGTCTGTATCAGTAGCTTTAATAATAGCTTCTTTCATGTTTTTGTGTGCTTGGCATTCTTCTGCTAACAAGAATCGAGAGCCCATTTGTACACCTTGTGCACCCATTAATAAAGCTGCAGCAAGACCACGACCATCAACGATAGAGCCTGCTACAACAACTGGAATACTGATTTCTGGTAAAATGTTTTCCATTAAGGACATTGTAGTTTGGCTGCCGATATGACCGCCTGCTTCCATGCCTTCAATGATCATTGCATCAGCACCAGCATCTTCGATACGCTTAGCTAATTTTAAAGATGGTACTACGGGGATAACTTTAATGCCTGCATCTTGGAATATTTTAATATATGGAACAGGGTTGCCAGCACCCAGTGTTACGAAGGCTGGTTTTTCCTCGATAATAACATCCACTAATTCATCTTTGTTAGATGCCATTAGCATGAGGTTTACTCCAAATGGTTTATTTGTTAATTGTTTGCATGCACGAATCTCATTACGTGTCCATTCTGCATCTCGGCCGCCTAGGGCAATAACACCAGTAGCACCTGCATTAGCGACAGCAGCTACTAATTTGTGTTCAGATACCCAAGCCATAGCACCTTGAATGATAGGATATTCGATCTGCAAAAGATTTGTTAAAGATGTTCTCATAAATCCTCCTATGATAACAATATAAATTACAATTTCTCTATTTAATAGTCCAAATAAAAATAGTAAAATAATTAGAATATGACTATATTTTATAGAGGTGAAAGAGTTCATAAGTACATACTTACATCATAAGTTATTAATTAAGTTGTTTTAAAATATATACTATAAATATATTCCCTTATATATAATAGTATAATATATAAATTATGTACACCTTAGGTAGTCATTTTAGTTAATACACAAAAAACTATTGGATTAATAATGGTCATTTAAGAGAGTAAAAGCGGTCTTGTAATGAGGGCGACAATTTATTTATATTTATGCCTCAATGACCTAAATGATAATGTATTTCAAGTTATAACGTAGCACTAATCCGCATATTATATATGCTTTTTAAATATTAGAAAAATGAGAAATTAAGCAAATGAGTATTGAAAAGTTTCGATATCTTTGATATACTACATTACAGATAGAGTATCTAAATTAAAAAGATAGACATTAAACAATAATTTTCAAGTGAAGGAGGAAATACTCATGGAAAAATACGTATGCGTAGTATGTGGTTGGGTTTATGACGAAGCTGTTGAAGGCGTAAAATTCGAAGATCAACCAGCTGATTATGTTTGCCCAATCTGCGGTGTTGGTAAAGACCAATTCGAAAAAATGTAATTGACTTACCAAAAAGACTATCTTGAGTCCGCTTAAGATAGTCTTTTTTATTTGACAAAGCACTATGTCATGTTTATAATATTATGAGTCGAGGTAAGATTATGAAACTGCAAGTAGAGCAAGCAAAAGAACATATAGGAAAGAAATTTCCTTATAGCTATACGATA
>JAGZGB010000018.1 GCA_018367495.1 Veillonella sp.
TTTCTTCTACTTTGAAAGAAACTGGACTACAAAATCGAGTGAATTTTTAGAGAAAAAACAATTGCGCATTGCCAATCCATTGTTCCACTTTGGCTTGCTTTGCGTTATCGGTGGTCACATAGTAGGTGTGTTAATTCCTAAAACTTGGACTGCTGCAATCGGTATTAATGACCATATGTACCATGAAGGTGCGTTATACATGGGTGCTGTAGCTGGTATTATCTTCATCGTAGGCTTCTTGCTCTTGATGAAACGCCGCTTTACTGTGCCTGCTATGAAAGTTAACACATCTGGTCTTGATAAATGGCTATACTTGTTCTTAACATTAGCTATTTTCAGCGGTATGGCTGGTACATTGCTTAATGCATCTGGTTTCTTTGATTACCGCGTATCTATTGGCCCTTGGTTCCGTAGCTTACTATCCTTTATGCCGGATCCATCCTTGATGGAAGGCGTACCATTCATGTTTAAATTCCATATGTTAGCGTGGATGGTGGTAGCTATTATCTTCCCATTCAGCCGTTTGGTACACTGCTTGAGTGTTCCACTCAACTACTTAACACGTCCGTTCATCGTATATCGTAAACGAGACGAAAAATAATTAGGATGATGATTGATTTGTATGTCCTTCATGATATGACAAATTAATCTTTAGCCCCTTGTATTGGTGAAATTGTATGCTCACTACTACAAGGGGCTTTTAATTTAGAATTATTCTTATAATAAATACCATCTATCGAATATAAGTAATCTACAAAATTCGATTTAAATGATAAACTATATCGTATAGATTGATTTTTAGATGTTGTTTTCGAGAGGTATATGATGGATCAAGTTACAACAAAACAGCAAAAAAGTATTTACCATATTTTTATATGGATTGCTGTCTTTTCTTTAATTATGATTGGTTTATTAGAGTGGGGTTACATTGCAGGCGGTCGTGCTTTTGGTAACTACAAGGTCTATACAGGCCTTGTGCCATGGTGTGTATGGATTGTTATGACCTATTTAGCTACTCGTCCTAAATGGTTTACAAGCCGCTATAATTTAGGTGATATGTATAAGGTACATCGTGCATTAGGTATAGCAACTGTGGCTGTTATTGCATTCCATTTATACCTCTATTTTGGTAAAGCTGCTAAATCAATCCTTGGTTGGTGGGGTGGTTATGTAGCTCTTACTTCTTTTAGTATTGCCACTATTTCTGGCCTTGCATTCTTAACACCAAAGTTGAGAAAGGTAACTGCATCTGTTCGAACAACAGGTATTTGGCTTCACCGCTTAAATCTTGTCGCATTAGTTGCTGTAGATATACATATTCATGGCTTTACACGAATTTCCAAAATGGTACCATTCCTTCAAGTCTTTGATATCGTTACATATGGTCTTGTGATTTACTGCATCTATTTAATGTTTAAAAAGAAATAATATGAATTGATAAAATCCCTTCTGTATAGTGCAGAAGGGATTTTTTAGTTATATTTTTATTCTTTAGGAAATAATATATTCTATATTATCAGTTTGACGCATAAATGATTGTGAGATTGATATACATTCTCTATTTACTCATATAATGAAAATTGATATTATTTTTATGTTAGATATGATAATGATAATCAGAGTCATATATTCATTATCTATTCATTTTATTTTTTGTTATTATTCGTGTGTGAGGTTTATTATGATTAAACGTAAAATGACTAGTGCTTTTGCAGTAGCAGCTGTAATGAGTGTGACTACAGCTTTTGCTGTCAACCCATTTTCTGATGTTCCGTCCGATAGCTGGGCATACCAAGCGGTAGATCAATTGGCTACAGCTGGTATTATCAATGGTTATCCGGATGGTACTTTTAAAGGACAAAATAACATTACTCGTTACGAAATGGCTCAAATGATTGCTAAAGGTATGGCGAATCAAGATCGTGCTAATGCTGAACAACAAGCTATGTTGAATCGCTTGGCAGATGAGTTCTCCAATGAGTTGCATTCACTTGGTGTACGTGTAGCTAAATTAGAAGATCGTGTAGACAATGTTAAAGTTACTGGTGACGCTCGTATTAATTATATCGGCAAAGAGGGAATCGATGGTTATGATTATGAGGATAAAATCACAGCCCGCGTGCGTTTAGGCCTTGATGCAAAGGTTAATAAAAATACATCTGTAAAAGCGCGTATTACCACAGGCTCTATTGAACTAGGTGATAGCTCTAAAGAAGCTCAAGCTAACTGGGATTTGGCATATGTAGAGCACAAATTCGGTAAAAATGTAGTCGTTGATGCTGGTCGTTATACCCAAAAATTTGGTGGTGGCTTGATTTATAGCTCTAACTTTGATGGTGTCGGCGCTACAGCTAAACTTGGCAAAAAAGTGACATTAAATGGTGGCTATGGTTACATGACTGCTGGCCGTTTTGCGAAGCTTTCTAAAGAAAATAATGGCGATGTGGGTATCGTGAATGCTAATGTAGCTGTAAATGAACACTTTAGTTTTGGTGGTATGCTTGCTCATATTGGTACGGCGAATGTACGTATGGGTAATGGCAAGAAGAATAACGAATTCGATAATGTATATGGCTTTAATGCAAAATACAATGTAGGTAAACTAGGTGTTCATGGTGAATGGGTAAAAGCATCTGGCTTAAGTGATTCTGATGTTTGGAATGTAGGTGCTAAATGGGGCAACTACAAAATTGATAAAAAGAACTCCTGGGAAGTAAGTTTAGATTACTACGATCAAGCTAAAAATGCACCGATCTTCAAAACACAAAAATATGAATCTAATGATTTACAAAAAACAACGCGTTTTGAAGGTTATAAAGCTTGGGAGTTAGGTGCATCCTATGCGCCAGAGAAAAATATTGGTATTAATGCATACTATGGTTTTAATGCTAAAACACAAGATGGTAACCGTGTAAACGACTTCTATCGTGCAGATCTTAACTTCAAATTCTAATTTGAAAACATTGACTTGAATGTTAATATAATTAGTTCTAAGTAGAATGCTATAAGGTGAGAGTATTGTATTAGCATGCTACATTAGACCAAACTAGATATATACTTGTAGTTTGTATAAGACATAGAGAGGTTTATTATGGCAGAAGTAGTAAAAAAACAGTTTAAGAGTAAATACCATATTTTAATATGGATTGCTGTATTGTCCTTAGCTTTTATGGGCATGATTGAATATGGTTACTTAGGTGCAGGTAAAGGTTTTTGGTTCTGGAAAATTCATTTGGGGCTAGTACCTTATGTGTCTTGGTTAGTACTGACTTACCTAGCAACGAAACCAAAATGGTTTATTAAACGATATAATCCAAATGAAATGTTTGAAATCCATCGTATCGTTGGTATTGTCGGCGTTGTAATGGTATGCATTCATTGGTATGTATACTTTCTCAAAGCTATTAAGTCTCCACTTGGTTTTTGGGCGGGCTATGTATCCGTAGGGGCAATGCTTATTGCCTTTGTCTTTGCCATCCTTTACTTAACACCATGGATTGGCAATATGGCAAAATCTATGTCCCGTAAAAAAGCAATCTGGATTCATCGCTTAAACTTAATTGCGATTATAGCCGCAAATCTTCATGTACATGGCTTTGGCCGTTTGTCCAAGATGATGCCATTCATTGTTGTTTTTGACGTATTAACATATGCACTTGTTATTTACTACATCTATTGGATGTTCAAGCAAAAATAATATGTTGTATATATTCTTTTTGTTATTATAAAAGTCGTATAATCATAGACATAAAAAGATCATCTCTATACTTTAGATGCATAGAGATGGTCTTTTTTCATTGTTTACGATACAATAATATTATTAGTATATATTCTATAGTTTTGTGTAAGTATATGCTAATAATTCATTCTAGTATATACTATTACATAATTTATCTAATAGTTTATATATGGTTATTATACTGTGTATCCTTAAAATTCATAAGCTTATATAGTATTAATTTAATGTGTAATTGTATTGCAATATACAGACTATATAAAGCGAAGAAAGAAGTTCATTATGGATTCTTCTTGGAAACGAATTATCTATCTGATTTGTATTATACAAATTGGTGGGGGCATAACAATTATAGGGGTATTATCATTCCTTCCGTTATTCCTCGTTGAGCTAGGCCTACGTAATCCTGGCGAAGCTGCTATGTGGGCAGGTATTGTAGCTGGAGTTACTCCGTGTATGGTAGCACTCAGTGCACCGTATTGGTCACGTAAGGCAAATCAACTTGGTCCACGTAAGGTAATGATGTTTATTTTGTTTACTTTAATGCTTACAGTGGGGGCTTGTGCATTTACTCAAACTCCTACACAGCTATTAGTTTTAAGAATTTTACAAGGTGTAGTAGGTGGCTATGTACCCATTGGATTAGCTATTATTGTGCTTATAACACCTGAGGAAAAGGTGCCATGGGCAATGGGGTTGTACCAAGCTTCTATGGTTATGGGGCTTGTCTTTGGACCTCTCATGGGGGGATTAGCAGCGGATCTATTAGGCTATAGAGCGCCATTTTTTGTATTTTCCGGTTTGACTGGTATTTGTTTGTTAGGGATTTATTTTTTAATGCCTAATTTACAGTTTAAGCATAAAGTTGATGCTCAAGAATCCCAGATTTCTTTGATTAAATCATTTTTAATGATACCCCGAGTTCGTCTATTAGTGGCGATGCAGTTTTTATGTAATTTTGGTATTACCGGTATTGGGCCGATTTTGCCATTATATATTAAAAACTATATGGCTATAGGTGATGAATTTGTTGCAACCATTGTTGGTGTTATTATTTTTGGCGCCGGCTTGTTTAGTGCTTTAGCATCAATCTCAATTGGTAAAGTAACGCAACGATTGACTATGCCTCGTATTATTTTTACTGCTACTTGGGCGGTAGGAACTTTATTTATTTTGCAATACATGATGCCTAGTATATGGGGGCTTGGTATATTTCGTGCTATAGCAGGTTTCTTTATGGGATTTATTACGCCAATAGCAAATACATTGATATCTAAGGCAGTTCCGATTGAACGTCGAGGTATTGTTTTTGGGGCTATATCCAGTGTAGCTATGATGGGAAATGTATTAGGACCTGTTATTAGTGGTGGTATTGCGCGTGCCTTTGGGTACGGTACTGTATTTTGGTCTACAGCAGCTATATTCTTTGTTGCTTCCTGGTTTATATATCGGAATTTAGTTATATCTCGTGAAAGTAGATCATCATAGAGACTTTATTTTTACTAAAAAAAGTAATAATTGTAAATATTGTGTGTAGCAAATGCCAATGAGAGGGGTTGGTATATGTTGTGAAGTAGATTAGTGGAGTAGGACTACTAACTATAGAGAGATGAGAGTGTACCATTATGTTATTAAAACAATTAGAGTATTTTGTATGTGTAGTAGATAATAATAGTTTTACTCAAGCTGCGACTGAACAATATGTGTCTCAATCTGCTATTTCACAACAAATCAAAGCTCTTGAAACGAGTCTTGGTGTAGAGCTAATGGTAAGGGAAAAGCGAAGCTTTTACTTAACACCAGCCGGACAATATTTATATCGGTCTGGGAAAAAGTTACTAGACCGTTTTCACGATATTAAGGTAGAAACAAGTCGCATTGGTACGGATGCACGTGTCAGTTTACGCATTGGTTATTTAAATCGTTATAGTGGAATGGTTATGCAGCAGACTGTTATTCGTATGGCGAAACGATATAAAAACCTAGATATTCGTATGTATAGTGGTAGCCATGAAGAATTGTATGGCATGTTGGAGGATCACAGAGTGGATGTGATTTTTAATGATCAGTGGCAGGTTTTATCTGATGATTATGAAAGCCATTTGATTGATAAGGCCACTACAGTTATAGAAGTGCCTCAAGGCTATACAACTGAAGGTAGTGTTGAAATTAAAACTATTGATGATTTACCTCTCATTTTAGTATGTCGTGGTAAATATACTTTGGCAGAGGAAGAACATTATCGTAAGGCTGTTGGTTATGCTGGTGCCTTTGCTTATGCTCGTACATTAGAAGAGGCTCGCTATTTGGTGGCAGGCCAGCAAGGGTTGTTATTATTAGACCGTTTTAAATATTTAACTGATTCTATGCCTGGCATTGAACGGAAAGTACTGACAAATCATGGGAAATCTATGGAGCGTAACTATTATTTTGTATCGCAACGAAATCAAAGTAATACCTATGTAGAGGCTTTTAGAGATCTATTTAAACAAGTTTTAGCAGAGTTCTAATATAATACATCCTTTAACATCTTCATACCATCGATGAATAATTTGATACCATAAATGACAAGCACTGCACCACAAAAGCGATTAATCCAAGCCATATGAGTAATTTTGATTTTTTTAGCTAGTAAATGCATAGTAGCGGCTAAGGCCCCAAACCATATTGGTGTCATTGCAAGAAATCCAATAAAGAAATAATATATGCCCTCCTTAGGAATATTAGCTTGAAAAGCACCTAGCATCATAGTAGCATCGAGGACTGCTTGCGGATTTCCCCAAGATACAGCAATAGCAGATAAAATGATTTTACGAATTGGAATATTTGTATTTACATTGTGCATATCAGGGTCGGTCCTAAAGATATTAAATCCCATGTACACAATCAGTAGGCCTCCAAAGAGAAGTACAATTAGCTTGGTAATAGGCCATATTTCAAGAATAGCCCCAATACCAAAGAAAGCAGCTGTGCTGAGACTCATATCAAAGAGAGCTAGTATGATAAGCGTCAATATAATACGGCGTATGGGTTGTACTAACGCTGTATTAATAATAAAGAGGTTTTGCATGCCAACAGGGGCAAATGTTGCGAGACCGACAAGAAGTCCTTGTAAGAAGTACATGTTAACCCTCCCAACTATGGTATGATAAAGTACTAATAAGGTGAATAGTAGCACGAAACCCCTCCATTACTGGAGGGGTTATTACTATTTTAACTATATACAATTATATCATAATAAAATAGGTGTGTATATTTTTACCATAAACCGATCATGTGTTGTGCTACAAGGCTGACTGCAGTGATAGCAATCCAGCAACAAGCACCTAATGCAAGAGCAGAACCACCGGATTTAATCAATTTTACAATGTTTGTGTTAAGACCGATAGCAACCATAGCCATGGTAATAAAGTATTTGGAAATCGTTTTGAATACACTTAAAAATTGAATGTCTACATTTGCATAGGATAATGCACTAGTAATTAAAGAACAAATTACAAAGTAGAGAACAAACTTAGGGAAGATTTTAGTAATGCTAACGCTACCACCATTAGTTTGAGCAGTATTTTGTTTTGCTTTATATACTTGGTAACTAGCTAAACCTAAACAGATAGGGATTATAGCAAGTGTACGTGTAAGTTTAACAATTGTCGCATATTCTAGTACTTGTGTGCCAGTACCTTTCATACTATCCCATACGGCAGCTGTAGCTGTTACGGAGGATGTGTCATTTACAGCTGTACCTGCGAATAGTCCAAAGCCCATATTGGAAAGGCCAATAGCGTCGCCAAATGGAGGGAATACAAAGGCAGCTACGACGTTGAAGAAGAATACAACAGAGATAGCTTGCGCGATATCCTGATCATCAGCCTTGATAACTGGTGCTGCTGCAGCGATGGCAGAACCACCGCAAATGGAGGAGCCTACGCCAATAAGTACGGCTGTATTAGAGTCGATATGAGTAAGGCGATAAATAATATAGGACACGATTAAAGATGTAGCGATGGTTGAAATAATGACAGGTAATGAAATCCAACCTACATGTAAAATTTGTGTAATATTTAAGCCAAAGCCCAATAAAATAACAGCCCATTGTAAAATCTTCTTGGATGTAAATCCAATACCGGCGCCAGTTTTTTCGCGCTTCCAAGATGTGAATACAGAACCAATAATTATACCTAGGATAATAGCAAAGATTGGGCTACCGATTAGATGAAATTCAAGGCCTAATAGCCAACAAGGAATAGCGAGGACCGCACAGAGTAGAATGCCTGGTAACGTTTTTTGATTGATACCCATTATAAAACCCTCCTTACTGTACATACAGTTCACGTCATATAAGATATCATGTGGCGTTTCTTTTCTATAGTTTTAATGGTACCACATTAGGGGAATTAAAATCTACTAGTAATATAAGAAATATACAGTATATTCATTCTCATAAATATTTAATAATTTATAAGTGAATAAAAGAATATTAATTATAAATATAGAATTAATATGAAATTTATTGGGGGTTTGTGAAAGGAAAGATTATAATTGATATTGATAAGTGATAAATATCACTTGTTTTGTAGTGAATATATTGTATATAATGAATAGAATCTATTTTGTAGATAGAAAAGTAAATGAGGTACCCCATGATTGATATTAAAAAAATAATTGAAACTAATAAAGAATATGTGAAAAATCATCCTGAATTACCAAAGGCTGGATTAACAAGCCACCCTACAAAAAAACTAGGTATCGTAACATGTATGGATACGCGTTTAGTATGTATGTTAGAAGATGCATTAGGTTTTAACCGAGGTGAAATTATTGTCATAAAAACAGCGGGTAATAGTGTAACACAACCTATCGATAACATCGTACAAAGCTTACTTGTTGCTACTTATGGTATGGGTATTGAAGACGTATTAGTTATTGGCCATGAAAACTGCGGTATGATTGACTTCTCTGCTACAACATTCATGGAATCTATGAAAGAAAAAGGTATTAGCGAAGATGCGGTTCGTATGATTGAGCCAGGCCTTATTGATTGGATGGATCGTTTCCATATCTCTGAAGATAATGTAATTTATACGGTTAACTTTTTACGTCATCATCCTCTATTCCCAAAAGGAATGGGATTCTATGGAGGGATGATGGATCCTGATACAGGCGAATTCCGTTATATTGAGATCTAGTGGTGGCCTCGATGGGGCCCCTTTACATAATTACATTTAGGTAAAAAAGAGTGATGACTAACCTCTACGCTCCAAAGCGAGCTAAGTCGCTAATCGGTTAGTCATCACTCTTTTTATAACTGTATTTATGAACTAGTCCCATCGAGTCTATTCATAAATTAATAAAACGAAATTCACTGTATCAAATAAGTAAGAGGGAAAAGTTATCGTCCTTTTTCCTACTGTACCTATGAATTAGTCCCATCAAATCTGAATGTCATTAACGAGTTAGCGTAATTTCGCCGTATCAAGAGAAAGGAGGATGGCTTAGCCATCTTCCTTTCTCTTTCCATATACAGCCAACCTATTATTAGCGTATTCGAAGGGGTGGAATATAACTCTATGGGACTAGTACGGTGATAATGTTATAAAAAGCAGTGTTCCTAAGCGAAGCGCGACTTAGCTCGCTTTGGAGCACGGAGGTTAGGAACACTGCTTTTTAATTAAAATGTAGCGATGTATCCGGGCCCCATAGAGTTATAACAATGTAAACTTGAATGGTAATAATAGGTTGACTATATATTCCTTTTAGCTGTATATTGTAGTTGGATTGTAAACCTATTTGTATGGATTAGTTAACCTGTGCGATGCTAAGTATTCGCTTGAGAGGAGCCGAGAATGAAGCAGTTAGGTATTTCTATAATTGGTACAGATACAGATGTAGGCAAGACATTTGTAACGGGTCTATTAGGGGCCATGGCTGTAGATGATGGATTCGCTGTTGGGATGGTTAAACCAGTGTCCTCTAGTGCAGTGCCTTTTGCTGAATGTGTAACAATGGATGAGGATAATTATAATGCGGAGCTTGAAAGTAAGGATGCTACTCATTTAATGCGTGCTGTAGGAATTCCAGAATCTCGTCGCCATGAGGTTAATCCTTATGCTATTGCAGGTGATTTTTCTCCTCGTTTGGCTGCAGAATTATCAGGTATAGAGATTGATTATAATAATGTGGCGACTCATACACTGGATGTTGTTAATCGCTATGATTTAACATTTGTAGAAGGTGCTGGTGGCATCACAACACCTCTCTCAGGAGATAAAACTTTCACGGATTTGATGAAAGATATTAAATTGCCAGCCATCGTTGTAGCTGATGGACGATTGGGCTCTATTAACCGTGCTGTTTTAACTTGTGAATATGCGAAGATGCATGGTATTGAGGTGAAAGCTATCATTGTCAACGATACAACTGCAGTGGATTCATTCTTGTTGAAAACAAATGTAGAGGATATGGAACGATATACAGGTATTCCTGTAGTGACTGTTGTACCTCCATACCAAGGACCAAATATTCAAAAGGTTCAACTTAATTGGGCTCGATTCTTTATTGATTCTAAGAAGGTGTGGAATACGGTACTAGGTATATAATAATTAGATATTGTTATTTGATCTAGGCTAATCATTTATATCAATAGAATATAGTAGTAGAGTATTATAGTTTGTAAAATTTGTAAGTATGAGGTAACAAAATGGCAGATAAACAGCTTTCACAAGCAGCAAAATGGGACCATGAGTTTGTATGGCATCCATTTACACAAATGCAAGATTGGTTAGCACAAGAACCAGTAGTAATCGAACGTGGTGAGGGTGTATACCTCATTGATGAGAACGGTAAAAAGTATTATGACGGCGTATCTTCATTATGGGTTAACATTCATGGACATAATCATCCTGTATTAAACCAAGCGTTGAAAGAACAAGTGGATAAAATTGCTCATAGCACATTGCTCGGACTTGTAAGCCCACCATCAGCTCAATTGTGTAAAGAATTGGTAGAGCTCGCTCCAGAAGGTTTAAATAAAGTATTTTTATCCGATGATGGCAGTACAGCTATTGAAGTGGCTATCAAGATGGCGTACCAATACCGCCAACTAGTGGGACAAACAAAGAAAACTAAGTTCATTGCCCTCAACGCAGGCTATCATGGTGATACATTAGGGACTGTATCTGTAGGTGGTATTCAATTGTTCCACGAAGTATTCCATAATTTATTATTTAAACCGTTGACCTTGCCAAGTCCTGGTGTATATCGCGATGTAGCAGATCGAGATAAAGCTTTTGAAGAGTCTTTGGCTGAATTAGAACGTATCCTCAATGAAGAGGGTGATGAAATCACAGCTCTCGTTATGGAACCATTAGTGCAAGCTGCAGCGGGTATGCTAGTAATGCCTCATGGATACTTGAAACGTGTTCGTGAATTAACTGCAAAACATGATGTATTCCTCATTGTTGATGAAGTCGCTACAGGCTTTGGTCGTACTGGTAAATTCTTTGCTTGTGAGCATGAAGGGGTTGCACCAGATTTCATGACATTGTCTAAAGGTATTACAGGTGGCTATATGCCATTGGCGGCTACATTGACTACACAACGTGTCTTTGATGCATTCCTTGGTACATTTGAAGAAAAGAAAACATTCTACCATGGTCATTCCTATACTGGTAATGCATTGGCTTGTGCCGTAGCATTAGCTTCTTTGAAAGTATTCCGGGATGAAAAGGTTATAGAAGGATTACCTAAGAAAATCGAGGCGTTCACTAATGCATTGAAACCAATTGAAAAATTGAAACATGTTAAAGAGGTTCGTCAACGTGGTCTTATTGTAGGGATTGAACTTGAAAAAGATGTGGCTACTCATGAAGCGTATCGTCCAAATGATGCGGTAGGGGCTAAGGTGGCAGTTCTTGCGCGTGAACAAGGGCTCATCTGCCGTCCGATCGGTGATGTAGTAATCCTTATGCCGCCATTGGCATCTACAGTAGAGCAGTTAGAGGATATGGTTCGCATTGTAGGTGAAAGTATTCAACGTGCCACAGAAGAGGAAGGGATTCTCGAGGATTTACGTCCAATCATTTTATAAAAAATTGAGGGTAATAATAGCTATATATGTCATGACTCTAAGCTATAGAGATATAGAGTTATAGACATATATAGCTTTTTATATTTGGGACCATGAGATTTTTATTAGGTCTTTAAACTATAGGATATAGACTATACATTGTGAAAATTCGATGATAATTTAGCATATCTATGATACTATATATGTTATAAAAGGAGGTCATCGTATGGACATTTATGTAATTATGCAAGTTATTATTTTATTTGGTGCCATTTTCCTTGGTGTTCGACTGGGTGGCATGGGAATCGGTTACGCTGGCGGCCTTGGTGTCGTGTTGTTAAGCCTTGGTATGGGTATGTTTCCAGGACAAATTCCTTGGGATGTAATCCTCATTATTATGTCTGCTATTGCGGCTATTTGTGCTTTACAACTCGCTGGCGGCCTCGATTATTTGGTGCGTATTGCAGAAGGTATTTTGCGTAAAAATCCTAAGCATATTAACTACTTAGCACCAACAGTAACATATTTCTTAACTATATTAGCAGGTACTGGTCATACAGCATTCTCTATGATTCCTGTAATCGTAGAAGTGGCAAAAAGTGAAAACATTAAGCCATCTGTACCATTATCCATCGCTGTTGTAGCGAGCCAAATTGGTATTACTGCTAGCCCCGTATCTGCAGCGGTTGTTGCAATGAGTGGTTTTCTTGAGCCTTATGGTGTAAATTACCCTACATTGCTTGCTATCTGTATTTCCACAACATTTGTAGCGGTTATGATTACTGCCTTTATCATGTCTACCTTTGCAAATAATGACTTGTCTTCTGATCCGGTTTATCAAGAACGTTTAGCTGCAGGTCATGTGGCACCACCTCGTGAAAAAAGTGCTGATTTCCACTTAAAACCAGGTGCGAAAACTTCTGTATTGATTTTCTTGATTGGCATTATTTGTATTGTATTCTATGCGACTGCAATTTCTAAAAATATTGGTCTTATTGCGCCAGTTATTTTTGGTCGAAATGATGCTATTATCGGCTTTATGATGATTATTGCAGCAGCAATTACTTACTTCTGTAAGATTGATACAGCACAACTTGTTAATACTAGCACATTCAAATCCGGTTTATCCGCATGTGTTTGCGTATTAGGTGTAGCCTGGTTGGGGGATACATTTGTAAAAGGTCATATTCCTGAAATCAAAGCTCTTGCTTCTAGCATGGTAACGGCATATCCGTTCTTATTAGCCGTAGCATTCTTCTTTGCTAGTACATTGTTGTATAGTCAAGCGGCAACTACACAAGCATTGGTACCAGCTGTTATTCTGGCTCTTGGTATTACTCCAGAGAACCCAGGATCCGTATACATTATTATCGCATCCTTCGCAGCTGTATCTGCTCTTTTCGTATTGCCTACATACCCAACACTTTTGGGGGCTGTACAAATGGATGACACTGGCTCTACACGAATTGGTAAACTTGTATTTAACCATCCGTTCTTCATACCTGGCGTACTTGCCATTGCCCTCTCTGTAGCGCTTGGCTTTGTAGTGGCGCCGTTGATGCTGTAATTGGTGAAAGTTAAATAAGACTAATAAAATATAGTGATAAAAAGGACGTAACTTTCAAGTGATCTGCACCCATTTTCTTGGACAGATATAATTAAGCTACTTTTTGGGAATGAGTTCGGTATTCTACCGGACTCATTCCTTTTAATTTGAGCTTAATGCGTTTTGTATTGTAATAATCAATATAATCTCTTAATTTGTTGATAAAATCTTCATAGGAAGTAAATTCCTCTAAATATAACAACTCTGACTTTAGTAAGCCAAAGAAGTTTTCCATCACGCTATTATCCAAACAGTTTCCTTTTCGAGACATACTTTGGATGATAGCGTGATTTTTTAATGTTTCTTGATAACTACTATGCTGGTACTGCCATCCTTGATCTGAATTTAAGATGCAACCTTTGCTATGTGGCCTGTTCTTAAAGGCTTTATCTAGCATAGATAACACCTGTGTTAATACAGGGCGTTCTGATATTTCATAGGAGACAATTTCACCATTATACATATCTAAGATTGGTGATAAATAAACCTTACGCCCAAACAAGTGGAATTCGGTAATATCTGTTGTCCATTTTTGATCGGGCTTTGTTGCCGTAAAGTTTCGCTTAATGATATTAGGAGCAATTTTTCCTTCGGTCCCCCTATATGAACGGTACTTCTTTAGACGAACTTTACATGTTAAGTTTTCTTCCTTCATAATACGCATCACAACTTTGTGATTCATATGGAAGCCTAATTTATGTAATGCTATTGTGATTCGGCGATATCCGTAGCGACCTTTATTCATCGTTACCAGTGTACGAATCGCTTCTCGTTCCTCTGCATATTTGTCTCCCTTTTTTATGCTAACCAAGCGTGCATAATATGTACTACGACTAATGCCAAAGTATTCAAGCATAAACTGAAGGGGATATATTTTTCTTAATCTTTCGATGGCAATTGTTTGTGCTTTTTTTTTACAGCTTTATTAGGTTTAGCAATTTCACGCATTTCTTTCATAAAGTCGTCATAGAAAGATATTTCATATTTCAACCTAGCGATTTCAGCTTCTAGTTCTTTTATCCGTTCTTTGTCTGATTTAATACATTGATCTTTTGTAGATGGTATTAGTTCTTTCGGTTTCATAGATGGTCTACCTTTAGGCTTGGGCTGCAACCCTAAAATCCCTTCGTCTAAATACCGCTTTTGCCACATGGCAATTAGACCAGGGTTATCTAAATTAAATAATTCTGCTGTTTCATTATAGGATAACTTATTCTTCCACCGAGTTTCAAGAACTTTACGTTTAAAAGCTGCTGAAAATACTTGTTTACCAATTTTATGGGTCAAATTATGACTAAGCTTAAACTTGTATAGCCAATTTCTTACAGTACTTTCTGGAACTTCAAGCTCTTTAGCAATTCTAAAGCGACTCCAGCCTTTTTTAGAAAGATAAATAGCCTTTTCTTTTACTTCTTTTGAATATTTTGACATAAAAAAACTGCACCTCCAAAAATTGTGTCCAATTTTTGGGGTGCAGTTCACAAGTTACGTCCTTTTGCTTATAGCAATTTATTATATTACTTCATATTTTTTTATTCTTACATTTTTTACAGATGCCTGCAATTTCGAGATGGTGTTCCGTTACAGTAAATCCTGCCTCAATAAGTTCCTGAGGCATTTCTACAACAGGGCAAGTATGGAGGGGAATCATGGCCCCACAGTTTGTGCATACTGCATAATGTCGGTGCGTATGAGGTGTAATTTCATAATATGCCATATCGCTGCCCATCAGTGTTGTACGCGTAACGATTTCCTTTGTTTCTAACAGTTCAAGAGTACGATAGATGGTAGACATCCATGTAGTGCTACCATTACCTAACCTCTCTGCGATTTCGATGGCGGTAATGGGTTTATCTGTGTTCATTAATACGGACCAAATGGCTTCGCGTTGTTTTGTCTTTTTTATGCCTTCAGGCCAAGTTGTTGTATTCATAACTCTCTTTCGATTCTGTTTTAATACTAAGCTACTGTACACTTGTATAATTTTTTTGCTAATACATATCTGCCTAAATCTATTAATTATTGGTTTTTGTTTATTTGCTAAATTGCATACGGCGTAGAATGGTTCGAATATTCTTGATAACCAATACTACAAGTAAAATTGCTACGGATGTAAGGGAGACGAAACCACCTGGGGCTACATTAAGATAGTAGGAGCCGAATAGGCCGATTATCATGGCTAATAAACTAAATCCAATAGAGCAGAGCAAGGTTGTTCTAAAGCCTTTCTCTAGTTGGAGTGCCGACGCTACTGGTAGTGCAATCATAGCGCTCAATACGAGGACCCCGACGATTTTAATAGAAATAGATACGGCAGCAGCCATCAAGATGGCAAAAATATAGTTGATTAGATCTACCTTAACGCCAGCTACGCGTGCGGCCTCTTCATCATAAGCAATGTAGAGGAGTGAGTTGTATAAGAAGTACAAGGTTAGAACAGACAATATTGTTAAGACTGCAATGCTAATCATATCTGTTGTATTTACAGTTAAGATACTGCCAAAAAAGAACACATTGGCGTTAGCTTTTAACTTGCCTGAACTAATAAGGGTAATAGCGGTACCAATACTTAGTGATAATATAATTGTTAGAATTAAATCGAGATGGTGGGAAAAGTATTTCCTCAAGAACTCGATGAGGGCACCGCAGATAGCGGTAAAGATAAATGCTCCTAAAATAGGGTTTGTATTTGTTAATAAACCTAATGTAATACCTGCTAGAGATGCATGGCTCATGGTGTCGCCAATCATACTAGAACGACGAAGTACCATGAAGATACCAATACATGGACATAATAGAGAGATGCAGATGGCTACAAAGAAGGCATTTTGCATGAAATCATAACTAAACATGGCGCACCTCCTTAGTATTAGTATCATTGATCTGAGCCTGAGGTCTTACGTCTGTAAAACAAGCACAGTTTTCATGTTCTATCGGATTACGACCTGTACTATGCATAATTTCGCTAGCATATTGCTCGGGGGAGCAAAGGTGACCTTGACCATTTGCAATGTGGTAGATATTAGTTGAATTAGCAAGAGCCATTTCAAGGTTATGTTCTACAGATATAATTGTAATATGGTGTACTTGATTTAACTCTCGAAGGAGGCCATAAATACCTTCTTGACTCTTTCTATCGATACCTGTAGATGGCTCGTCAAGGATGATAAGATCAGGACTACCAATTAGGGCACGAGCGATGGATACGCGCTGAGCCTGTCCCCCTGAAAGCTTACCAATCAATCTATCTTTAAATTCTGTCATATTGGTAAGCTCTAATACGCGATCGACCTCATGTTTGTCTTTAATTTTTAGTAATTTACGGTAAGAATCGAGAATTTCTTTTACCGTAATAGGAAATCCTGCATGGGAGAAATCATTCTTTTGAGATACGTAGCGAATGTTGTTTGTATCTCGCTTGATAGAGCCTTTTACAGGTGTCAGGAATCCTAAGATGAGACGTAGAAGGGTACTTTTACCAGACCCATTGTCCCCAACGATGGATATATAATCACCACTGTGAATATGTAAGTTTAGGTCATTCAACACATAAGGGGGCTGACCTTGATAAGAAAAATAAAGATGTTTAATAGATAACATATAAAAACCACTTTTCTAATTGACAAAATCTTGAGTAAGTTTATACTATAACTATATTATAAATGCAACTGAGTCGCAACTGCAATTATAGAATGTTTAGTATTCTATGAATGCATAGTGCTCAGGATTTCACAAAGGAGGACTACGATGGTCAAGAAACTGGTTTTGTTAATGATAGGCATTATGATGGCTGCGTTATTTGCAGGCTGTGGTAATGATGCACCGAAGGAACAAGCAGGTAAGAAGATCCAAGTGGTAACAAGCTTTAATGCGATGGCTGAATTTACAAAGGCTATTGGCGGTGACAAGGTAGAGGTATCTACTATTATTCCAGATGGCGTAGAGCCACATGATTTCGAGTTGAAACCTGAAAATATGAAACAATTGGCAACGGCTCAAGTATTCGTGTACAATGGTTTTGGCATGGAACCTTGGGCACAACAAGCGATTGATGCAGCTAAAAATAGTAAACTTATCACTGTTGTTGCTACAGATGGCATAGAAGCTATCAAAAATACTGATCCTGAAGAAATCAAAGAGCATGGTGCCGAAGATCCGCATGCTTGGTTATCTTTGAAAAATGCAAAAATTGAAGTGAAAAATATTAAAGATGCTTTGGTTAAAGCTGATCCAGCTAACAAGGACTACTACGAAAAGAATTACAATGATTACGTAGCTAAACTTGATGCAATGATTAAGAAATATGAAGGTCAATTGGCACAAGCGCCTCATAAAAACTTTGTTACAGGTCATGCAGCATTTGCATACTTATGTCGTGATTTTGGTTTGGAACAAAACAGTGTAGAAGATGTATTTGCTGAAGGCGAACCAAATGCAGCGCAATTGGCAGAACTTATTAAATACTGTAAAGAAAACAATATCACTACTATCTTCGCGGAAGAAATGGCTAGTCCAGAAGTATCCAAGACTTTGGCAAGTGAAGTTGGTGCTAAGGTAGAAACTATTTACACAATTGAAAGCAATGAAGATAACAAGACATACTTAGAACGTATGGATGAAAACCTTACAAAAATTGCAGCATCTTTGAAATAAGATGAACGAAAAGCAGCCCTAAAAGGGCTGCTTTTTATTTTGTATGCTATGTTAGTTTCAACTAAAGTTTAACGAATATAGTATAATATATATTACGAGATAAAAAGGAGGTCCAATATGGTTATTACTAATAAATTAGGCATTACTGATTCTCCTACTTTGGCTAGAGAAGAAGAACGAATAAGTAAAAAATCTGCGACTAGATTATTTGAGCAGAACCTACTTAATAACATGTCTAGTGGTACTTGGACTACATTACAAGACATCCATAAGGTATTATTTCAAGATATATATGATTTTGCTGGTGAGCTACGTACTGTAAATATTTCTAAAGGGCACTTTCGTTTTGTTCCTATTATGTATCTATCTGAAGCGGTTAAAACTATTGAATGCATGCCACAAAATTCATTTGATGAAATTGTAGAGAAGTATGTAGAAATGAATGTGGCTCATCCTTTTAGAGAGGGTAATGGACGTAGTATGCGTTTGTGGCTTGATCATATGCTTTGTGTTGAACTACAAAAAACTATTGATTGGAGTCAAATTGATAAGGAAAAATATTTATCCGCTATGGAGCGCAGCCCTGTAAATGATTTAGAAATTAAAGCTGTATTAGGGGAGGCACTTACTGACGATATCAATAATCGGCAACTATTTATGAAAGGGCTTGACCATAGTTATTACTTTGAGGGGTATCAATTATTTAAGAGTGAGGATTTATAAGGTATAGTATTATGAATGGTTTGTTTGGTCCTTATATAGAAAAATGGATGCATTTGATCACCATTAAAAAGATGTTATTACTAGCTATTGGATCTCTAATTATAACTGATTTGGGTTTATCCATATTGATGTTGCTTTTCCCAAAGAGTCCATTTTTTAAAACTCTTATTTGGGAGGTTATCAGTCCTGTAGAACTTGAGGTAGTTTCTATTATTGGCTATATACTTGGAATTGCAGTATTTATTCTTGTAACCTCTGGTATTTTATATGGTGTTTTTAAGGTGTTTAAGGGGCAAGTTACCTATAAGCAACTAGTGGCAGACTTGCTTTTGAGTAACTGTATTGCCAGCTGGATTCATTTGATATTTGCACTTGTTGCTGCGCCTATTTATCTCTTGTTTGACTTACGTATTCGAGGTGGCACGGGCGGATTAAGTACAATGGAGCTCTTTAATGTCTTTGTTATGGTCCAGCTTATGTCTAAGCAATTTGGAGTAAATCCTTGGATCGCGGGGATTTCCTTTTATATAGTATCCTTCATCTTTGGTGCTGGAGGTATTATGTTATTCATGACAACTTAAATACATATGTAATTGAAAGGTTGGCATCTTTAATTCCTGTGGTCTTTATTGGCATATTGGTAGGCATGGTTATGCTTGCTACATCTAGATAATTACATAGCATGAAAAATATGAAAGCAAGGTATGTATATACCTTGCTTTTGTGTTATAATAATGAACAGAGTATGAATTAAAAATAAAATTATTGTTATAAATTCGTAATCGTTGTGTTGTGTGATGCATCATTCAAATATGAATGGTGCTTATTCTTGTTGTATAAAAGGTGGTGAGAGGTATGATGGCAGGTTTAGTAGAGTTCGTATACCGCTTATTAAACCCCATTGAAGAAAAAAATCCACGAATGTATCACTATGATGTTACCTATGGACAGCTTGCTTGGATGCTCGTATTGACGCTTATATGCTATCAATTTACCATTGTCGGTGAAAGTGTATATTTAGATGCTATACGAGCTTTGCTACGCAACTCATCATTATTAGTGAAGTGGCAAATGTTTTCGCTTCCCGTAGGTCAACATGAGATACAAGTCTTTTTTGAACAATTAAGTAAATCTCGAGAGTTTTGGAATATAGGTCGCTTTACATGGGTTATTTTAAAAGCGGCTCTCGTGTCTGGCATCGTTATCGGTTATGCAATATTACAAAAACGTAAGTTTTACGTTCGTAGCGTAATTACTGGGGTTTTACATATGATGGCTTTTGCTCAATTAGTCGTAGCTATGATTACCCTTACTGCAGGTATTATGTTGATTCTTACGACCATACCAATTCTGCTACAAGCCATTATTGGTTTCTGTATGATTGTATTGTGCATTCTTGGTACTGTATTGTTATTACAGACTATGGGACGTATTGCGGGGGCTTGTATTAATGGTAGTGCTTATGAAGGACTCAGCATTATGTTACTTGCCATTCTAGTGGCTTTGTTGTGTGAAGTACTATATACATTAACTCGATAACATATAAGGAGCATTATGACTTGGTTTAAGGATATATTACATTTATTTACGAAATTGAGTGATCAATCCTTTCAAAATATTATTAGAAATGGAACGTATGCTCGTGCTGTTTTAAATCTCGTAACATCTACAGTTGTATTATATGTAATGACCTATATTTTGCCTTTGCTAGTGAAAGTAATAGCTCCTGTATTAGGGATAAAGCGGATGGCTGGGTTAACACATTTTGATATAGTGAGTGCCTTTGGGAATGGATCGTTTTTAATTTTTCAGATTATTCTAGGAGCTTTTGTTATCTGGCGATTACTTTTATTGTTGGGTGGCATAGGCACCTATACCGGAGTGATGCGAAACTATATTTATGGCTTAGCCTATACGAATGCACTTCGTACCGTAGTATTGATGCTGGTTCATATAGTGGGACTCATATTGTTCTACTTATCTATGCCAAAGTATGTAGGAGATATGGCCTATTTTGTTACCATGTTTAGTCAGTATTACGCTGTCTTTATTGGGGCTCAACTCATGCGACGCTATGTTAATCTAGGAATCGTTAAAACATATATTATTATGTTTGTTATAGCTTTATTATCTGTATCGGTATTACCTCAATGGCTCCGCTTTGTACATACATTAGTTAAATAATATAAGACATAAAATCAAGTATAACCGCAAGATGATAGTCTTGCGGTATTTTTTTATTTTAATTTATATTAAAATTGATTATATATAATTTAAAACTGAAAATTTATGATATAATTAATCTCATAGTATAGTTGAGAGCGGAGTTAGTTATGGATACGACATTTTTACAAGAAATATCCCTGCTGGTGCGTTCACCGAAAAAGGGAATTGATGAAATTTTTTGGTTTGGCACTTTGGAAAAGGGTATAAAAGCTGGTCTTGCCGGTTGGTGTGCCACTCATGTTTTAGGCTTTGCGTTAGGTATTGTACTGTTACCATTGGCCATGACCTTTGGAGGTTTCCTATTTGGCTTTATTCCAGCTGTATATGGCATATTTTCTATATTGAGAGAGATATTAGGCCTTGGTATATATTGGTTTGTTGGTAGCTTTATACTGTGGAAATTACTGAGCGTTCTTTTAGAGCGTGAGTTTGATTTCAAGCAAGTATTAATGGGCACTGCTTATGTGGAAGGCTATACAGGAGCACTTGGATTAGCATTAATTTTGGTATCTATTATTTTTATTTATATTACGCCATTTTTAATGATTTTATTAGTTCCGCTAGCATTAGCTTATGTTTGTGCTGTTCTTTATGTGGCTGTTATGCTTTTATCTCGTATTATGAAAGTAGAGCCGCTTACGGTAGGAATTGTTTATGTGATATTATTTATTATTAATCTTTTATATAATTGGATTATGCGTATGCTCTTTGCATAACTATAATAAAGACCTCCTAGCTAAGGCTAGGAGGTCTTAGTATTTATATTGCATTACATTTATTTGTCATAGTATTGTAATAGCAATTCTACATTATCCTCATCGTATTCAATTTGCTGAGACCATTTTGCTATTTGTTTGAGTGCTAAACCGTCTGTGGCACTTGTCATTAATATATACTCTACAGCATCTTTTGCGTAGGAGTGGATGGCTTCTAAAGAATAGTCTGCTAGCATATCGATTTGACGATATAAGATATATTGGAATACTTTATTGAATAGGCCCATATCGTGAGTGGAAATATAGGTTTGTACAGAGGCAATGAGTTTATCTATGTCATGAGATAATACATTGATTTGTGTAGTCCATTCTTCATCAATCGGCTCTGTTGTGCCGTATAGTTCTAATAGCTCTGTATAATACTGTGCATTAGGATTTGGGGTATATTGGAACCGTGCTGAATCTATATCGAAAGCTAATAGCTCAAAGACATTATGAATGCCTAGTCGTTCATTGGAACTAAATTCACCGTCATCATCCTCAATGGTAAATATGACCTGATTAGACTGCGTATCTTCTGCGAGAAGTTCTACTGATGCTTCACAGGATAAACCAACGCCACATAGCTCGAGATCTTCAATATATTTATAAAACCGCGGATGCATGTGACATGTATCGCAAAGACCTCCTTCACCCAATTCGAGGACGACTTTACAGAGTCCTTGTTCGTTGAGTAATGGACACATTGGCTGCTTTTTAGAAAATATAAAATGGCTACCTTCATCATCGACAGTGATGGCTTGGCGTAAGCTTTCACCAAGAGAACCCGTCATGGTATGATAGCGTTTAGCAGTGGTCTCGTCGATATCGATGGTCCAAAGTTGACAACATGTATTTTCACATCTATCCGCCTTGCATTGAAATGTGTGATATATAGTAGGGTATATTGAAATCATAATCGTCTCACTTGTAGGTAAAAATTTGTTCTACGTGCATTGTATCATAGGGTACTTGTCTATGCATTAATATTATAAATAAAAATTCATAAACCGTGTCGATTTAGTGTATAATTGAATATATACTGTATGGTCCTGTTTGAGAGATGGAGGAGCCTATGAAATCTTTATTTGTAAAAGGTAGCCTTGTATTAGTCTTGGCAGCAGTTTTTGGTATGCCAAATGTAAGTGCAGCCCCATTAGTAGCTGTAGAGCCAACTGTTGCAGTTGTTGATGGAAACCATGCAGCGATTGTAGGTGCTAATGGTTTATTAAATGCATTTATTCAAAATCATCCGAATGCAGCTATTACTGAAATTGTTTTTGATGCGGATGGTGGTCAAATTAGATATGATGTAGATGGTTTTGATGAAAGTGGCAAATATGAGCTCACTTATATCTATGCAACAAATCAAATCTTTGAGAAACGTGAAGGTGACTTCCATAAATCATTAAAGAAAAAATCCTTTGATCCGCGTGAAATCTTACCACCAGCTGCGGTAGTTAACTTTGCGTATGCGCAAACACAAGGCAAAGCGACAAGCCTTAATACGTGGTCTGTACAGTATGATAAAGGTAAAATAGTATATAAAGTTAGCTTTGGTACAGAAGGTGATAAAGAAGTCGCTGTACGTATTGATGCAATGAATGGTGCTTTATTATCTGTTAAATTTGATGACTAAACATTAGCATGATTAGTAAATACAAATTAATAGTTGAACGTTTATTATTTTAAATATAAGAATTAAACTCCTTAAAATTATCTTTTTTTAGTAAATGATAGTTTTAAGGAGTTTTTTTGTGAAAGTTTGCTCATGAAAAAGCAGATTTATATTGTGAGAATTTGAATGAGAGGCTACGGTTCCTTTATATATGGGGAAAATAACTTTTTAAATTTGGTTCATAGAATAATTAATTGTAAATTGAATACTATAGAATTTCGTTGAAATTACATATAAATTCATTTTATCCTCACGCCAAAATAAGCTAAAGCATTAAGTTCTACATTTTTATTTCATAGATTATCGATAATATGTATCAAGTCAAAAGACAGAACTCAAATATATCGGGATTTTTCCAGACTATATATCTACAGTCCACGCTAGATATATATTTTGGATCTATAACGATGACACCGAGTTGGTTAGAAGTATATATGCGAAAATTTGCATATATATGAATTATCAAGGAGGATATTATGAAAAAATCTATTTTGAAAAGCAGTATTGCTTTAGCAGTAGCTGGCGTATTTGGCGCTACTGTAGCAGTAACAGCAGCTGAACCAACAACACCAGTTCCAATAGCAACTCAAGACGTAAAAGCTCCAGTTGCTCAAGATACTGTAGTCCCAGCAGCAGCTAATCCTGCAGCAGCAACTCCTGCAATCGAAAATGCAGCTGTTGCAAATGCTGCTATTGAAGCTAAAGTAGTACGTACAGCAGATAAAAAAGTAGAAGCTAATAAAGACGAAAAAAATACTAAAAAAGCGCAAGCACACAAAGCGCCTAAAGTAAAAGCGGACAAAGCTGATAAAGCTGTAAAAGAAACTAAAAGAGTAAAAGCAGATAAAAAAGAAACTACTAAAGAGGAAAAAAAAACTCTAAAAGTGGAAAATCACAACCTAGCACAACAAGTAAGCAAGCAGGCGTAATCGACCAAAATAGTATTTTTGTAATTGGTGCGAATTATTTAATCGATCAATTTGAAAATAAATATGGCGACTCTAAGATTACTAATGTATCCTTCAAAGCTGCCGATAAAACTGCTATTTATGAAGTAGACGGTTTCAATACTAGTGGTGCCCATTCCATGACTCTAGATGTGGTAACTGGTAATGTAACTGAAGGTACTCCTAAAGCATATGATGCATCTATGGAAGCGAGTGCTATTGATGCTGGTACTGTGTTACCTCCACATGTGGCGATCAATGCAGCCTTCACACAAACTGGCAACGTAGCAACTGGTATTAACTCTTGGTCTGTAACTAACCCAAATGGTAAGCCTGTATATACTGTAGAGTTCCATGATGCACAAAATAAACCTGTATCCATCGTATTGGATGCTAAAACAGGTATGGCAGTAAAATAAGCTAATCCTTAGCCTATCCTACTGTAAAGCACCCCTTTTAATACACGAACACTAAACACACAAAACTATACACACATACACAATACACTTACACACATTATAAACAATTACACACACGCAGCCCTCTGGATTGGATAGACACACATTGACTCTCTCCTATGCCGTCTGTCGTTCAGAGGGCCCCTTATGCATTGTGGTTCCCTCCCAATCATAAGATTATATACTTGGTATATAATACTCTCTCTCTCACAATAAGAACGTAACTGCTTTACAGTACGCTAGGTATAGGGGAGCAGGAAAGTCCGTAATACATGTAGACCGCTGCATGTATTACGGGCTTTTTCTATATAATTTAATATAACTATGTATGACGTAAGTTCCATAAGTGTTGAGAATTAAAAAAAGCGCAGATATTGTAATATATATCTGCGCTTGTGCTTATATGGAGTTTTTAAATTTAATATTTATATTCATTGCTTTATATGTATTGTCTAGGTACGCGATCTGAGAAGCCACAGAAGATTTCGTAAGGTATCGTAGATGCAAGAGCGGCAATCTCTAAGGCAGAAATGCTTTCATGACCTTGAGAACCTAAGAGCACAACCTTGTCACCAGGTTGTACAGTGATTGTCTCTGGAACGGATACCATGAATTGGTCCATACAAATGCGGCCCACTACAGGACAACGTGTACCATGAATGAGGACAGTACCACGGTTGGATAAGCTTCGAGGGTATCCATCTGCATAGCCTACAGGGATCGTAGCGATTGTCATTGGTTCCGGTGTTACATAGGTAGAACCATAACCGATACCTTCGCCCGCTTCCAAGTGCTGTACATGAACTACTTCGCTATGGAAGGAGAGGACTGGTTTCAAACCCAATCGATTTGGCACATCAAGGGAGGGCATAATACCGTATTGAATGATGCCAGGACGTGCATCGGTGAACAAGCTATCTTTTACGGATAACAAGCCAGCACTATTGGCAAGGGAAAAGCGATAATCTGCATCAGGTCTAAATGCACGAATTTCATCGACCATTTTATGAAATTTTTGCGCCTGACCATGAGCATGGCTTTGATCAGCTGCATCGGCATTACTCATATGAGAAAAGAAGCCGTCTACCTCAAGATTTTCGAAAGACTCAACGCGTTTGATAAACTCAACAGCATCTTCAGGCTTGATACCAATACGATGCATGCCTGTATCAACAGCGACAGCAACGCGAATAGTCATATCATGATTTTCTGCTACTTTGTCGAGCGCTTCTAAATCAGTAGATTCGCATACAGCAGGAATAGAGTTTGTGTCTGCTACAAGCTCAAATGATTGGGGGCGTGTGAGACCTAGTAGATAAATTGGTACCATAATCCCTGCATTGCGAAGTGGAACGGACTCCTCAGGAATGGCAACAGCTAAGGATTCATAACCCTCTTCAACGGCAATACGGCCCATCATAATACTGCCATGGCCATAGCCATTGGCCTTGATAACAGCGGTAGATGTGCTCCATTCCGGTAAACTATCTTTAATTTTGCGCAAGTTCTCGCGAACGAGACTTGTATTTATGGTCAAATAGGTAGGTCTCATGGTATTCCTCAATTCTATATAACATTACTTTTATTTTATAACTTTTGGGGAATTACACAATACTTTTGTGAAAGATTTATACAGAAATATTGATTTTATTTTGAATTTTATAGCTTTTCTGCATATATTATATACAATAATTGTGAAAGTATACTAATAGATAGGTCGCATTATTGATAGAGCACATTATAATACTTATGGT
This sequence comes from Veillonella sp., assembly GCA_018367495.1. The sequence continues at coordinate 26,602 of JAGZGB010000018.1, forward strand.
TTAAATTACATAAATAATAGTATAATCTATATAGAAATATCTATAGAATTTGATATATATTTAGGAGGATCATATGAGTGAACGTGTAGTTATAGTAAATGCAAGTAAAATGAATTACGACCATGCATTAGATTTCTCTGTATTATCTAGTGATGTGAAAGTGTACGAGGATAGTACAAATGCAGAGCTTATTGAACGTATTCAAGGCGCTCGTGTGGTAGTAACAAAAGAGATTCCTGTTACTGCTGAGTTGCTTTCACAATTCCCAGATACAGTAAAGCTTATCGTGGAAGCTGGTACAGGTTATAACAATATTGACCTCAACGCCGCTAAGGCAAAAGGAATTACAGTATGCAATATTCCAGCGTACAGCACTGAACGCGTAGCTCATACTGTAATCATGATGATCCTTAATTTTGCGTCCACTATGCAGCAACAAATTGGTATGCTTGCTAAAGGTGATCGCAGCAACTTTACAAAATATTTGCAAGTAAGCCACACAGAAATAAATGGTAAAACATTAGGTGTTGTCGGTGCTGGTCATATCGGCATGGAAGTTATCAAAGTGGCAAAAGCACTTGGCATGAATATCTTGATTCATACACGTACACCAAAGGCTGATAGTGACGGTGTTCGTTATGTAAGCCTTGATGAATTACTTGAAAATAGTGATTATATTACATTGAACTGCCCATTAAATGACCAAACTAAGCATATGATTAATAAAGAAACTATAGCTAAGATGAAACCGAATGCAGTCATCATAAATACAGGTCGTGGTCCACTTATTAATGAAACAGATCTTTGTGAAGCATTAGCCGCTAAACGTATTGCAGGTGCAGGTCTTGATGTACAAGAGGTAGAACCTCCAGCAGAGGATAGCCCTCTATATACGTTAGATAATGTTATCCTTACACCTCATATGGGTTGGAAAGGTCTAGAAACACGTCAACGCTTGGTAGGTATTATTCGTGATAATGTACAAGCCTTCTTTAAGGGTGAACCAATCAATGTTGTATCTTGATAGAGTTTAAATAATTATATAATAGGTTCTATAACGGCATGAAAGTAATTGTCTAATTTTGTAGGCGATTCTTTCATGCCGTTTTTTACCCACCATAACACCATTTCGACAAAACTACCTGAAATATGATTGATAATAAAGTCATCCGGTAGATTTGTATTTGCCTTACGGTCTTGATTGATGAAATATCCTTGCACCAACTCATTTAGATGATCTCTAAAATAGCGCAAAAAGATTTCGTTATTATCACTAGCTAGTAGTTCGAGGATTTTATTTTCATTTTGCTGTAAATGTTGTAATAAATGACCAAATACTGAGACTGGGTAAATACTTTGTTGATAAAGCCCATGAGCATGAGGCAAATGATTAATACTATCTTTTATATGTAAAAACAAGTCTTCGCAGAGGGCTTCTAATAATGCCTCTTTTGTGTCGAAATGAGCATAAAATGTGGTGCGTCCAATATCTGCGGCACTAATGATTTCCTGAACGGTGATTTTGTCATATGCCTTATTAGATAATAAGTCGTTAAAAGCTATAAATATGGCTTTACGAGTCCTCTTCTGTCTACGATCCATATTAACTCCTATCATACTTTTAGTACAAAACATCATATATGTTCCGTAATGAACATATGCGATGTTTTATATATTGTATTAGAACCATAGGTTGATACAATTAAAGTGAACAAAGTGTTCGCTATTGTAATTATTGTACTGTAAGTATAGTCATAATTCAATTCATATTGATAGTGAAAGTCTGATAAGGGGATTGCTGTATGGTGCATCGAATACATGATATATTATCTGGTTTATATATGACGATTTTAGCAGGTCTATTTTTACTGCTTGATGGGATTCCGCATTTAATAGAGGAGTTTGGTGGACAGAATCCGTTTCAAAATATATTCCCTTTTGAACCTTCCTGGATTACCGTTATTATTTGTGGTTTTCCTCTTGTGTATTTATCTATTCGAAGGATTGTATATAATAAGGGAATTAGTAAAATCTCATCGGCTCTATTGATTTCCATGGCTATGTTTGCAGCTATTGCCATCGGAGATATATTTGCGGCTGGTGAGGTAGCGTTTATTATGGCTTTAGGCGCTCTCCTTGAAGAAGCAACTACCGAGCGAGCAAAAAAGGGGTTAAAAAAGTTAATTTCGTTAGCACCTGTTAAGGGTCGTAAAATACAAGATAACAAAGAAATAATGATTTCCGTAGAGTCTATACACAGTGGTGACTACTTACGAATCCTTCCGGGGGAAACGATACCTGTAGATGGGCGAATCATTAACGGTGAAACAACGGTAGATCAATCTATTATGACAGGAGAGTCTATACCTGTTGATAAAACAATTGATGATGATGTATTTGGTGGAACTATTAACTGTTTTGGTGCCATAGATATTATAGCTACTAAAGTGGGCGAAGATAGTTCTATTCAAAAAATGATTCAGCTTATTCGAAATGCAGAACAGAAACAGGCTCCGATTCAGCGTATAGCTGATACTGTTGCTAGCCGATTGGTCCCTATTGCGTTGATGATTGCATGTATAGGCTATCTAGTAACTGGAAATATTATTGTCGGTGTTACGGTGTTGGTAGTATTTTGTCCTTGTGCATTGGTGCTTGCTACACCTACTGCGGTTATGGCCGCTATTGGTCAAGCTACTAAACATGGCGTTATTATTAAATCTGGTGAAATT